>NZ_CAUVXG010000051.1:13226-27879 GCF_963555885.1 Protofrankia sp. Cr2 | reverse complement strand
CGTCGGGGTCGCCACCCTGCGCGATGACCATCCGGCGCCACGTGTCGTATGCCGTCCCCGCTGCGAGGACGTCTGCAGGGTCCGCGCCGCCGTCCAGACCGACCAACGCCAACATCCGCCGGGCTAATGCCACCGTGACCTCCACCAGGTCGGCCGGTCCGCCGCCACACAGGGTCTCCACAGCCTCGGCAACCTCAAGGGCATGGCCGGCGGTCCGTCCAAGGGGGGTGTCCATGCCCGTGAGCAGCGCCTCGGTCGCCACGCCTTCGGCATTCCCCAGCTCGACCATGGTCTCGGCGAGCAGCCGCGCGTCGGCAGGTGAGGTCAGGAACGCCCCGGAGCCGACCTTGACGTCCAGCAGCAGCGCGGACGTCCCCTCAGCGATCTTCTTGCTCATGATGGATGACGCGATCAGCGGAATCGATTCCACTGTCGCTGTCACGTCCCGAAGCGCGTACAGCTTGCGGTCGGCGGGCGCGAGCCCGGCACCGGCAGCGGCCATGAACCCGCCGACATCGCGCAGCACCGAACGCATCCGGTCGGGCGGGAGGACCGCCTGCCACCCGGGGATGGCCTCCATCTTGTCCAGAGTCCCGCCGGTGTGGCCCAGCCCACGCCCGGCCAGTTGGGGCACTGCGGCGCCGCATGCCGCGACGAGCGGCACCACGACCAGCGAGACCTTGTCACCGACCCCGCCGGTGGAGTGTTTGTCCACGGTCGGACGGCCCACCCCGGACAGGTCGAGGCGTTCACCACTGGCAACCATCGCTGCGGTCCAGCGGGTCAATTCCGCCGGCTCCATGCCCCGCCACACCACGGCCATCAGGAAAGCCGCCATCTGCTCGTCGGCCACAGCCCCGTCGGTGTAGGCGCGGATCAGCCAGTCCACGGCGTCGTCGGACAGCCGACCGCCGTCCCGCTTCGTCCTGATCAGGTCGATGACGTGGAAGGTCATGGACGGCCACCGCCGTTCGCCAGTCCGCCCATCGAGGCGGGTTCGGCGCCGGGATCGGCGGGCGGTGGCAGCGCGGTGGCCCCGAATGCCGCTGGAAGAAGATCGCCGAGTAGACGCGGACCATCGGCCAGCGCTACCTGGAGATCCGGACCACCGTGTTCGTACAGAAGCTGGCGACATCGACCGCACGGTGCGAGCGGGGTACCAGCAGCGTCCACGCAGGCGAACGCGACGAGCCGTCCGCCGCCGGACGCATACAAGGCCCCGAGCAGGTTGCATTCAGCACAGAGCGTGAGCCCGAAGGATGCGTTCTCGACGTTGCAGCCAACAACCAGGCGGCCGTCGTCCACCACGGCTGCGGCGCCCACCCGGAGGCGGGAGTACGGAGCGTACGCACGGGCCGCAATTTCCCTCGCCATCCGCCGAAGGCGCTCCCAGTCGACAGCGCCCGCCGCCGGTGTCTCGTCGCCACCACTCGGCTTGATCACCCGGAGACCTCCCTGTGCCCGTCCCTGTACCCGTCACATGCACCCCGCGCCCGCGATGCGGAGCTCAGCATCCTCCAGGCGGGCATTGCGACGCGGCAGTACCAGCCAGCAGCACCATCGGCACCAACCGGCAGGGGTGCCGGACGCTGCCCAGTAGAGGCACCGCGTGTCGGGATGCTGACTCCATGGGACATGTCACTGCCAACCGATGTGAGGATGATGTAGAACGCCCGAGGATCGGGCGTCGGGGCAGACTCCGGTACCGACGGCAAGCAGGTACCGGCAGGATCCAGGGGCTGGCGGGACAACTGTCGACACGTTCGTCTCGGGCACCGGCTCAGGCCGATGGTTGGGCGATGGTTGGGCGAGGATGTGGCTCTGAGCAGGGACGTGGCTCCGAGCGGTACGGACTCGATGCGCGCCCAGCGCGCCCAGCGCGTCCGACGGTTGGACGACGGGCGCCACTGTGATTCCCTGCCGGTAGTCAGTGGAGGACGCAATGGAGCAGCGGTCCGCCGACCTGGCCGCACCCGCGACCGGGCACAACGTCGAGCCATCGACCGTCGGTCAGACGGTGCCTGTCACGGCGACACCTGTCACGCCGAGGTGGCCGAGGTGGCCACAACGTATACGGCCGCGGGCGCTGATAGGATCAAGCTACCTCCTCCTGGCCTTTGCGCTCACCATCAAGGTCTGGTCCGAGCCCGCCCGGAACATCATCGCCGGCAATCCGAACGACACCGGCCTGTACTGCTGGTGGCTCGCACACACCGCGCATGCGGTAACCAGCCTGTCGAACCCGTTCATCACGCACCTGGCAAACGCGCCAGAAGGAATAAACGCCCTCTGGAACACATCCGTCCTGGTTCCAGGCCTGATACTGACCCCGCTGACCACCGTCGCCGGCCCGGTGGCGTCCTACAACGTGCTGGTTGTCCTGGCATTCTCGCTCTCAGCATCGGGCGCCTATCTCTTTGCGCGCATGCTCGGCGTGAGGACGGCCCCAGCCTATATCGGTGGCGTCGTGTACGGTTTTTCTCCGGCACTGGTGGCGGCCGGTACGGGACATCTGAGCCTGGTTCTCGCACCGGCTATCCCGCTGTTACTCTGCCTGGTCACCGATATCGTCCGGCAGACTGGCCGGCCGCTACGAAAAGGCATCCTGCTGGGCACGGGTGCCGGCCTCCAGCTGTTGACCGGCGAGGAGGTCTTGTTCATCACCGCGGTGACGGCCACGCTGGGGCTTGGCCTGCTGATGTTGAGCCGGCCAGAATACGTCCGCCGTGCCGGCGGGTCCGCCCGCGCATTGCTGATCGCTTTCCTGTCCTGTCTCGCACTGACCGGCATCCCCCTGGTACTTCAGTTCTTCGGTTCCCCGCGGAGCCACGGAAGCCCGTTTCTCACCAATTTCTTCAAGAGCGACCTAACGGGCTTCTACGTTCCTTCCGCGCGCCAGTTACTGGCATCGCCGGAACAGGCCGAGCGGGCAGCTACCTTTCAGGGCGGCGCGCCGGAGTACATGGGCTACCTCGGCTGGCCCCTGCTGATCCTCTGTGTGTCCGCGACCGTGATCGGTTTTCGTGACCTCAGGTTACGGGTAGCCGGGCTCACCGGTGTGGCTCTGGCGGTCCTGACACTGGGCAGCACGCTGCTCGTCAGGGGTATCGAGACGGGCCTGCCACTGCCATGGCACCTGGTCGCCCGCATTCCGGTCTTCGACGCCGCGCTACCCGACAGGTTCGCTCTTGGCACAGCATTGATGGCGGGGCTCGTCCTCGCCATCGTTCTGGACAGGCTACCTTCTCAGCTTGGACTCGGTGGTCCGCTCACGGCAACCGTGGCTGCCGCTGTCGCCGCGGTATGCGTCCTGCCGCTGGTCCCGCGGCCATACTCCGTCGAACGATCGCCTGCTGTTCCGTCGTTCTTCACCACCAATGCCGTTGAAATTCTCCCAGCGAATTCGAACGTACTGGTGCTGCCATACCCGAGCGGGGTCCAGACTGCGCCACTTTTCTGGCAGACAGCAGCCCGCTTCCATTTCTCGATGCCCGGCGGCTATTTTATCGGCCCGGCCGACGACGGGAAAGCATATATGGGTGGACGAACGCCGACGGCGACGGCACGGTTATTGACCGACGTCGGGCAGGGCCTGTCCTCCGAACCTCTGACCCCCGCCCGGATCGCGCAGGCACGGGACGATTTCGCCCGACTCAGGATACGTGCCGTCATACTCGGCCCAACCCCGCACGTGGCCGAGCTGCGCGACACGGTGACGTTTCTGGTGGGGAGCCAACCGACATTCACCGGCGGTGTGTACGTCTGGCTGCCGGCGTGACCAAAAGCCGGACCTCGGGCACCGTGATCACGGCCACGGGACCGGTCGGTCCCGATACGGCGGGCGAGACACGCGACCCAGGGCTGTCCCAACGCCCGACAGCGCCGAACGGTTCGACCAGAGCCGGGCGTCCTCCCATCCCGTGGTGTGTGATGAAGTGGACCAACCACCGGCCACACGGGCTTGGCGACCAAACGTACCGACACCGTGACCTAGAGGTCCAAAGGGTGCGCGACGATCGTCAGATCGCGCGCCCGGAAGCCGTAGTCCCGGGAGCACTGACGGGACCGACTCACCGTGACCGTGGTACCGGCAACGGTCAGCTACGTCCGCGACGATGGAAACGAGGAGGTGAAACGGACGGATGCCGTTCGACCACGACGCGATGCCCGAGGCTGAACAGCCTGAAGCACCAGGACAAGCACTGCCGGCACAGGCAACACAGACCGAACAGCCAGAACAGCCAGAGGCTGGACGGAATTCGCGCCCGCGCCGCCTCATCGGGGGTCGTTACCGGCTCGGTGACGAGCTCGGCCGCGGCGGCTTCGGCGTGGTCTATGCGGCCACCGACGAGCTGATGCGGCGCGAGGTCGCGGTCAAGGAGATCCGCCTTCCGCCGTCGATCTCCGCGGACGAACACGCGGTCCTGCGCACGCGGGTGCTTCGCGAGGCGCGCTCAGCCGGCCGGCTACACCATCCGGGCCTCGTGTCGGTCTTCGACGTGCTCGATTCCGATGACTGCCCGTGGATCGTCATGGAACTGGTGGACGGCCCGTCGCTGGCGGACATCATCCGCAGCTCCGGGCCGCTGCCCCGCGAGCGGGTCGCCCGGATCGGCATCAGCCTCGGCTACGCCCTGGAAGCCGCGCACCGCAGTGGCATCGTCCATCGTGACGTGAAGCCCGCCAACGTGCTGATCAGCGCTGACGGACGCGCCCGGCTGACCGACTTCGGCATCGCACTGTCGGCCGGGGATCCGACGCTGACCCGGACCGGGGTTCTTCTCGGCTCGCCGTCCTACATAGCCCCGGAGCGGGCGCGCGGCGGAGTGGGCGGTCCAGGTAGCGACATCTGGGCACTCGGCGCGACGCTGTTCACCGCGGTGGAAGGGGGGCCGCCGTACGAGTCCGACAGCGCCATTGCGACCCTCACCGCGATCGTCGACGGACGGCGCCAGCCGTTCCGGCTCGCCGGCGCCCTCGCACCGATCATCGATGACCTCATGGCGCCGATGCCGTCGGCCCGCCCGTCCCTACCGCGGGCGAGGCGGCGGCTGCGCGAGGTCGCTGAACGTGAGTCCGCACAGCATCCGGTCGGCATCCGCGCCCTCGACCCGGACCGGGAGCATGCCGGGCAGGCGTCCACTCATCCCAGCGCGGCGCCGGCCACCGCACCGACCGCTGCACCAGCCACGATCACCTCAATCCCGATCGGGGCCGGGACGGCTGCGGCAACGCCCGGAACAGCCGGAACAGCCGGAACAGCCGGTAGCACGCTCCCGCCGGCCACACCCGGGTCGGTACCAGCGGCGGATTCCCGGCCGGGCACCAACCAGCGCCGGCGCCTGGTGGCCGTCGCCGTCACGGCGCTCATCATGGGCGTGGCCGCGGCTTCTGTGGCGGTACTGGGCTCGGGCATGGACGGCTCGACCGGCAACCGCGCCGAGCCGGCTGCCGCGTCCAGCCGCACGGCCGCAAGCCCATCGGGCACGACCGGCCCATCGGGTACTGCCAGGACGTCGGCCCCAGGCTCCGCGGATGGGACGTCACCCACGGGCGCGGCGGCGACCGATGATCCGGGCCTGCCACCGACGGACCCGACCCCGGTGGCACCACCCGCGGGCTGGCAGTCATATCGTGGCCCCTCCGGCTGGTCCGTCGCCTACCCACAGGGCTGGGAAGCGCACCCTGCCGGCGGTACCGAGCGAATCGATTTCCGCAATCCGGATACCGGCTCCTACCTGCGCATCGACACCTCAATGCAGGCGAACCCATCCGCGCTGGTGGACTGGCAGACGCACGAACCCGGCCTGCGCGCGCAAGTACTGAACTACGAACGGCTGCGGATTGTGCCGAGTGACGGTGGGGACGGCTCGATCCAGGCGGACTGGGAGTTTATCTACACGTCCGGAGGGAAGAAGGTGCGCGTTCTCAATCGGGGCGTTGTTCGTAACGGCCATGGCTACGCGTTGTACTGGTCGACATCCGACGCCACCTGGTCAGCCGACCTACCGTTGATGTGGCGGCTTTTCTCGACGTTCCGGCCAGGCCCGTGAACGGTGGCCAACGGACCGCGCTGGGCAAGGGCGGCCGAAACATCCAGCAACGCGTCTGCGAGACTTGAGACGATGTCCAGATCGACACGCCCGCCGGACGACTCGTCGCGTCACGGCACACCCCGATATGTATCTCAGCGCTACCGTCTGGATACTCCAATCGGTCGCGGTGGCGCTGGCGTCGTGTGGTGCGGCGAGGATGAGCTGCTCCAACGGCCAGTAGCGATCAAGGAGATCCTTGTTCCGCTCGCCGGCACCCAGGTCGAGCGTGATGCGATCCGAGCGCGGGTACTGCGTGAAGCCCGAGCGCTGGCCCGTCTGCACAGCCCGGCGATCGTCGCCGTCTATGACGTGGCCGAAGAGGCCGAACGCCATTGGATCGTCATGGAGCTGGTGAACGCCGACAGTCTCGGCGAGGTCATCCGCGCGCACGGCCCACTGCCGCCGGCACAGGTCGCGGCAATCGGCCTGACCCTCGTGGACGCACTCGCCGCCGCGCACTCCGCGGGCGTGCTGCACCGCGATATCAAACCCGGCAACGTGCTACTCGGCCGGGACGGACACGTCCGGCTGACCGACTTCGGGATTGCAGCTACCGAAGGCGACTCTACCCTCACCGGTACGGGCGCGCTCGTGGGTTCGCCCGCATACATCGCCCCCGAACGGGTGCGTGGTTCCTCCGGTAGTCCCTCGAGCGACATGTGGGGACTCGGAGCCACGCTGTACGCGGCGGTAGAGGGGCAGCCCCCGTTCGAAGGACCCGAAACCTATGCGGTTCTCACTGCTGTGGTGGAGGGACGCAGGCGTCCGTTCCGGCTCGCAGGTCCGCTGCGCGGCCTGCTCAGCGACCTACTCGACCGGCCCGCGCCCGAGCGCCCGGAGGCAACCGAGATACGTCAGCGACTGGCGCCGATCGCCCAGGGCACCGCGGCGGTACCCGCCTCCGTCATCAACGGCCGGTCGAGACCAGAGATCGACCGGCCGCCGGGCCGCGGTGACCACGCGCAGGTCGAGCCCGGTTCGGCCGGTCTTGAGGACGTCGGCGGCGATCTGTTGCCCACCGGGGACGCCGACGCCGATGCCATGGCCCTGAGCCCGACCACGGCCGGCGGAACCACCGCCGGCGTATCCGACGCCGACGCCGACGCCGACGCCGATCCAGTGACCGATGGCGATCCAGCAGCCACAGGCGATCCAGCAACAAAAAACGATCAAGAAGACGATGGGGGTGGCGACGGCCCGACCGACATCGGCGCCATCGTCGACAGGGGCGGAATCGCCGAGGTTGCGGTCGGCTCCGCTCTGCGTGAGAAGCCGATGACCGCGCTGACCGCCGGGCTGCGCAAGGACCCCTCGCAGGCAGGCGCGTCGGGAATCACGGGTACCACCGCCCTGACGAATCGTCGGGGCTCCGCCAGCCCGCCGGGCACCACCGCCGGCCCGCCGGGCACCGGCGGACACGGCTTCGACAGACGTCCAGTTCCGGACGACGGTCTGCTACCCGTCTCGGGCGACTTCGCGATCGGCCCATCCGGGGCGCTTCTTGATCGTTTTTACCCGAATGGCAGGCCGGAGCCAACCACCAGCAACGGTGGTGAACCTCCGGTCAGACGCGGTGTGATTATCGCGGTCGCCGCCGCTTCCGTGGCGGTTGGCGCAGCGATTGCCCTCGGCGGGATCCTCGCCCCCGGCGCCGAATCCGGCCAACCGCAGGAGCCCAGCGGGAACGGCACCCTGGCTGCGAGCACCACGGCGGACGATCAGTACAACCTCAATCCTCGGGTACTCCCGACCGGCGTTGCACCACCACTCAGGTTTACTTCCAGCCGCAAAGCGTCACCGACAACCTCCAGTAGCCCGGCCGTGGCGCCACCGGTCGCCACCGAGGCGGTGACCCCCAGCCCGACCCCTACCAACGTCGCCGCAACCCCCACGACGCCGGTTGTCTCGCCCACCCCGACGGCACCCGAGAGCACATCCCCTGCTCCAGCGCCCACGACAACAGCTCCGCAGCCGCCTCCGTGACGCCCCGAAGCCCGCGGGATCAGCGGGTCCGGAAGCTGGCATCCAGGAAAAACAATGAAGGCGATCACTTTCTGTGACATACCTCACCTAAGTGTCACGGGAGCTAGCATGCCCCCCCAGGGGGTCAGCACTAACATCGAGTCCACACAAACCATCGTCCACATGATGTCTCAAGGCGCCTTGGGGCCGCCCGAACCTGCCACGCCGGCTTCGCTCCGCCTGCCGACGCGAGAGGCTCGGGCCAGCTAAGTTACCGCGAGTCATCGGACGGAACGATCAGGACCAGCCTGTCGGAAGGCAGGTCCGGAGGAGCTTTCAGTGCCGAAGGCACCAGCGGGAACGCTCTACCGCGGCCGTGAGGGGATGTGGTCCTGGGTTGCCCACAGGATCACAGGCGTACTGATCTTTTTTTTCCTGTTCGCCCACGTCCTGGACACCGCACTCGTGCGGGTGTCACCGTCGTCCTATGACACTGTGATCGCGACCTACAAGAACCCGATCGTGAACCTGATGGAGGTAGGGCTGGTAGCCGCGGTCGTCTTCCACGCACTGAACGGGATCCGGATCACACTGATCGACTTCTGGGAGTCCGGTCCACGTTTCCAGCGTCAGATGCTCTACACCGAGATCGTGGTGTGGCTGATCCTCGTCGTCCCCGGCACGTTCTTCATGCTCAAGCACACGTTCGAGACCCTGTTCGGGAGCGCGTCCTGATGGCGACAACAATCGACGGCGCCGCCGGCCCGGCCATCGAGGCACCGCGCAGCCCGCGGCGTCGGCCGGGCAGCCCGAAGGCGCGGACGAACTTCGAGCTGTACGCGTGGCTGTTCATGCGGATCTCG
Source organism: Protofrankia sp. Cr2 (assembly GCF_963555885.1). Lineage (NCBI taxonomy): Bacteria > Bacillati > Actinomycetota > Actinomycetes > Frankiales > Frankiaceae > Protofrankia > Protofrankia sp. Cr2. Next base: position 18,959 of record NZ_CAUVXG010000051.1, on the reverse strand, counting down.
GGGATTCTGCTGCTCTTCCTGGTGCTCGGCCATCTGTTCATCATGAACATCCTTGATGGCGGTGTGCAGCGCGTCGGCTTCGGTTTCGTCGCGGGCCGCTGGGCCTCGCCGTTCTGGCGGACCTGGGATCTGCTCATGCTCGTCCTCGCCGAACTGCATGGAACCAATGGCCTGCGGACAGTGATCAATGACTATGCCGAGCGGCCGCAGTCCCGGTTCTGGCTCAAGATGTTGCTCTACGTGTCGGCAACCCTGGTCATCACGCTGGGATCGCTGGTCATCTTCACATTCGACCCGAACATCTCCTGATGACGCCTGGGAAGGCGGAGGTCCAAGCGGTGCAGGTTCACAAATACGACACGGTCATCGTGGGCGCCGGCGGCGCGGGGATGCGCGCGGCGCTCGAAGCCGGCAAGCGTTGTCGCACCGCGGTGCTGACCAAGCTGTATCCCACGCGCTCCCACACCGGGGCGGCCCAGGGCGGTATGTGCGCAGCCCTGGCCAACGTCGAGGAGGACAACTGGGAGTGGCACACCTTCGATACGATCAAGGGCGGTGACTACCTGGTCGACCAGGACGCCGCCGAGATCATGTGCAAGGAGGCCATCGACGCGGTCCTCGACCTGGAGAAGATGGGCCTGCCGTTCAACCGCACGCCCGAAGGCCGGATCGACCAGCGTCGCTTCGGTGGCCACACCCGTGACCACGGTAAAGCGCCCGTCCGACGCTCGTGTTATGCGGCCGACCGTACCGGTCACATGATCCTGCAGACGCTCTACCAGCAGTGCGTCAAGCACAACATCGAATTCTACAACGAATTCTACGTGCTGGACCTGCTGCTCACCGAGGGCGTCGTGGCCGGGGTGGTCGCCTACGAGCTGGCCACCGGCGAGGTACACGTCTTCCGAGCGAAGTCGGTGGTGTTCGCCAGCGGTGGGTTCGGCAAGGTGTTCAAGGTCACCTCGAACGCGCACACGCTGACCGGCGACGGGATGGGCATCCTCTTCCGGCGCGGACTGCCGCTGGAGGACATGGAGTTCTACCAGTTCCACCCGACGGGCATCTGGAAGATGGGCATTCTGCTCACGGAGGGTGCCCGCGGTGAAGGCGGCATCCTGCGAAACAAGGACGGCGAGCGTTTCATGGAGCGCTACGCGCCGACCATCAAGGACCTCGCGCCCCGCGACATGGTGGCCCGAGCCATCTACACCGAGATCCGCGCCGGCCGCGGCTGTGGCGTGAATGGTGACCATGTTTATCTCGACCTGACCCACCTGCCACCCGAACAGCTCGACGCCAAGCTCCCGGACATCACCGAGTTCGCCCGCACCTACCTGGGCATCGAGCCCTACACCGACCCGATTCCGATCCAGCCGACCGCCCACTACGCCATGGGCGGTGTCCCGACAACCATCGACGCCGAGGTGCTGGCGAACAACACCGACATCGTCGAGGGCCTGTATGCGGCCGGTGAGGTCGCATGCGTGTCCGTGCACGGCGCGAACCGGCTCGGGACGAACTCGCTGCTGGATATCAACGTCTTCGGCCGCCGGGCGGGCATCGCCGCCGCCGGGCACGCAACCGCGACCCATGGTCACGCTGAGCTTCCCGAGGACCCGGCGGCCTTTGTCGAAGGGCTCCTGAGCAGGCTTCGCGACGGCGCGGGCACGCAGAACGTGGCGGCCATCCGCGGCGAGCTGCAGGAGACGATGGACGTCAACGCGTCGGTGTACCGGACCGAAGCGACGCTCAAGCAGGCGGTCACCGACATCGCCGGGCTGAAGGCCCGCTACCAGCAGGTCGGCGTCACCGACCGGGGCCTGCGCTACAACACCGAGCTGTTGGAAGCGGTCGAGCTGGGCTTCCTGCTCGACCTCGCGGAGTGCCTGGTCGTAAGCGCACTGGCCCGCAACGAATCGCGCGGCGGGCACTCGCGGGAGGACTATCCGACCCGGGACGACGTCAACTTCCTGCGCCACACGATGGCCTACCGCTCCGGGCCACTCGCCGCCGGCTCGCCGGATGCCGAGATCCGGCTGGATTACAAGCCCGTCGCCATGACCCGCTACGAGCCGATGGAACGCAAGTACTGAGAAACAGATCGCATCCCGCTGGCCTGCCAGGCCGGGGCAGGGCTTCGATGTTCGGGTCATCCAGAGTGCGGCCTATGATGTGATGGCCTGCACTGTGGGTCTGATGTGAGAAAGGTCCGGCGTGACTGTCACCGACGATCTATCAACCACCGCACCGGCCGATCCGGGGCCGACCACAACGGCCGGGCGGACTGTCACGCTGAAAATCCGGCGCTTCAACCCGGAGGTGAGTGCCGAGCCGCAGTGGAAGAGCTACACCGTTCCCTTCGACCCCAGCGACCGGCTGCTGGACGCCCTGCACTACGTCAAGTGGAACCTCGACGGATCGCTGTCGTTCCGGCGTTCCTGTGCCCACGGTGTGTGCGGTTCCGACGCCATGCGGATCAACGGTGCGAACCGGCTTGCCTGCAAAGTGCTGGTCAAGGACCTCGGCGCGGAAATCTCGATCGAACCGATCAAAGGACTTCCGGTCGAGAAGGACCTCATCGTCGACATGGAACCGTTCTTCGACGCGTTTCGGGCGGTCAAGCCGTATCTCATACCCGAAGGCCACGAGCCGACCCGCGAGCGGTTGCAGTCCGCGGCGGACAGGGAACGCTTCGACGACACCACGAAATGCATCATGTGCGCGGCCTGCACGACATCGTGTCCGGTGTTCTGGAATGACGGAGAATACTTCGGTCCGGCCGCGATGGTGGCCGCGCACCGTTTCATCTTCGACAGCCGGGACGCAGGTGCCGACGAACGGCTGGAAATCCTCAACGAGCGGGAAGGAGTCTGGCGCTGCCGGACGACTTTCAACTGCTCGAACGCATGCCCTCGTGGAATTCAGGTGACCAAGGCAATTCAGGAGGTCAAGCGCGCGCTCATCTTCCGGCGCTTCTGATCCGGCTGCGTCGGCCGGTGCGCACGATGGGGGGGACGGCGAATGGCTCGGATCCTTGGACGCAACGTGCAGGTGACCACCGGCAGCATCGTTGCGCTGGCGGCGAGCCTGCTGCTGAGCACAGCGGCATGTTCGTCCGACTCCGCCGAACCCCCGCCGACCGCGATCGCTTCGACCAGCATTCCGAGCGCGACGCGGACCAGCGCGGTACCCATTCCGCTGGAATCCGCCTACACCACGACAATCGCGCGGAAGACGGCGAGAATTCACTTCACCTACGGGGCGACGCTCGTTTCCGTGGCCGGCCGCAAGCAGACAATCTCCACCACCGGCACGGGCACGGTCGACTTCGCCCACAGCACGAGCCAGACCGTGCGCGACGTCGACGGCGGCGGCCGTAGCGAGGTGCGGATCATCGGCCCTGACTTCTACCAGCGCAGCGTCACGGCCGGCGGCGCGCCGAGCTCGACCCGGTGGACCCGCGTCGTCCCAGGTGGCGGAGCCAGCGGTTCCGCCACCTCGCCGTCGTCGGCCACCTCGCCGGCCACGTCGCCGTCCTCCGTACAGCCCGGGGCCGGCGACGACGCGGCGCTGCGACTCGGCTTTCTCAGCGGTGCGGCGGCCCCGGTCACCACCGTGGGCGAGGAATCCGTCGACGGTGTTCGGACGATCCACTACAAGCTGTCGGTAAACCTGGAGACAGCATCCCAGCGCGGAAACATCAGCGCGGCCACCGTCGACTACTACAAGGGCATTCTCGGGACGGTGCTCCAGCCGACCGAGGCCTGGATCGACGCGGACGGGCTCATCCGCCAGCTCCGCATCACCGTCACCAGCGCCGCGTCCGACAGTCCGGCCCCGCACACAGAGATCATCCGTACGGTGACCTACTCGGACTTCGGACTCCCCCTGAACATCACCGCTCCAGCACCCAACGAGATCGTCCCAGGCTGAGCTGAGCTGAGCCGCGCGATCTGACGATCGTCGCGCGCCCTTTGGCCGTCAGTACTCCGGAGATTACGGCCTCCGGGCGCGCGATCTGACGATCGTCGCGCACCCTTTGGCCGTCAGTACTCCGGAGATTACGGCCTCCGGGCGCGCGATCTGACGATCGTCGCGCGCCCTTTGGCCCTCTAGCCGGTTTCGACCGCGAGCGCGAACGGCAGTACGCCGACTGCTCCGGCGTGGCGCAGTGCCCTGGCGACGACGGTCATGGTCCAGCCTGTGACGATCAGGTCGTCGACCAGGAGAACCGGGCCGGGCAGGTTCCCCACCGCCACCCCGAGATCCCCAGGCACCGCGAACGCCTCCCAGAGACTGGCCAATCGGTGTGCACTGTTGTGCATCCGATACGCAGAGCGGTCATCGACAATCCGCTCGACCTGGCCGAGCAGGGGCAACCGCCCGATTGCGGCAATCTGCTCCCCCAGACTCGCGACAAGCTGTGGGCGACTGCGGGAGGCAACCGTGACTACCGCGGCCGGGCGTTGCCGCCACCCCCAGCCGGCCAGCACCCGCACCGCCGCGGCCACCAGATCCTCGCTCACCGGTGCATCCGGCGCACCCTGCGCCACGAGCGGGCGCAGCCGGTTGCCCCAGCCGACACCGCCCAGGCGGGCGAGCGCCCGTCCCGGCTGCGCACCGGCCGCCTCCGGTATCCGGCCGGCGACGCCGATGCCCAGCGTGCGCATGCCCGTCGGCCACATCCGGCGTGGTTCGACCACGGTACCCGGACGGTCCAGCTGCTCCTTCGCACTCACCCGGGCGGCTTCGGAGACCACGCCGGGCCACCGGCGGCCGGTGCAGGTGTCGCAGCGTCCGCACGGTGCCGCGGTGGAATCGTCCAGCTCGCGACGAAGAAACTCCAGCCGGCAGCCGGTGGTGGCGATGTAGTCGAGCATCGCCTGCTGCTCGCGCGCACGGCTGGCGCCGACCCTGGCGAAACGTTCGGTGTCGTAGGCCCAGGGTGCCCCGGTGGCCTCCCAGCCACCGCGGACCCGCCGGACCGCACCGTCGACGTCGAGCACCTTGAGCATGGCCTCAAGCCGCCCGTGCCCGACGTCCACGCGTGCCAGCAACGCCTGGGTGGACATCGCGGAGGTTGCCTGCGCGAGTGCGCCCAGCACCACCTCGACCACGCTCTGCGCGGGGAAGGAGGCGTCCGCGAAGTACGCCCAGATGTCGCTGTCCTCCCGGGCCGGCAGCAGCACGACCTCGGCCCGCTCAACCGCGCGTCCGGCCCGACCGATCTGCTGGTAGTAGGCGATCGGGGACGGCGGCGCTCCGACGTGGACGACGAACCCCAGATCGGGTTTGTCGAAACCCATGCCCAGCGCGCTGGTCGCGACCAGGGCCTTCACCCGGTTGGCCAGCAGGTCCTCCTCGGCCGCGATCCGCTCGGCGGGTTCGGTGCCACCGTGGTAGGTCGCGACGGCGAAACCGGCAGTGGTGAGAAACGCGGTGAGCTCCTCGGCCGCAGGCTTGGTCAGCGTGTAGATGATCCCGGAGCCGGGCAGGCTCGGCAGCTGGTCGGCCAGCCAACCGAACCGCTGCTCGGCGCCTGGCAAGGCCACCACCGCCAGGCGCAGGCTCTCCCGGTCGAGCGTCCCGCGCAGGACGAGCGTCTCGCCGCGCCAGCCCGGATTCATCCCCAGGTGCCCATCCATCCCCAGGTGCCCATCCATCCCCAGGTGCCCGTCCATCCCCAGGTGCCCGTCCACCGCCAGGTGCCCGTCAGAGCCGCCGGCCGCGCGA
>NZ_CAUVXG010000051.1:0-13177 GCF_963555885.1 Protofrankia sp. Cr2 | reverse complement strand
GGAGAATCATGATCGCGCGGCCGGAGGCCTGTCAGCTGTTCGGCGACATCGTCGGTGACCCTCGCGTTGGCGGTCGCCGTCGTCGCGAGAACCGGCACATCCGGGCGCAGCCCTGCGAGCAGCGTGCGCAACCGACGGTAGTCCGGCCGGAAGTCGTGCCCCCAGTCGGAGATGCAGTGCGCCTCGTCCACGACGACCAGACCGGTCGTGGCCGCGAGTTCGGGCAGGTAATCGTCACGAAAAGTCGGGTTGTTCAACCGTTCGGGACCGACCAGGAGCACGTCGAGTTCGCCGGCACGCAGCTGCGCGTAGACCGCGTCCCACTCCGTCACGTTGCCCGAATGGATCTCGCCGGCCCGGATGCCGGCCCGCGCCGCCGCGGCCACCTGGTTCCGGATGAGCGCGAGCAGCGGCGAGACGATCACCGTCGGGCCGGCACCGACCGATCGCAGCAGGGCCGTCGCGATGAAGTACACGGCGGACTTGCCCCAGCCGGTCCGCTGGACCAGCAGGACCCGACGGCGCTCGGCGACCAACGCACGGATGGCCTGCCACTGGTCCTCCCGCAGGCGCGCGGTCGGACCGGCGAGCGTGTGCAGCAGCGCCTCGGCCCGTGCCCGCAGGTCGGCCCCGGCGTCAGCGGTCTGACCGGGGTCTGTCTGACCAGGGTCGGCCTGACCAGGGTCGGTTGGTGGGCGCTGTTCCACTGGCATACGACCTTCGTACCGCACGCCACCGACAAACCCGCCAGCCGCCGGGTCGCCCCGGGTCAACCCGCATCCTCGCCACCGCCCGCATCCGGCACGACGCTGCGCGGCCCATCAGCGCCGGCTGGATCCGGTCCGCCTTCTGCCGCCGGGTCCGGCCCGTCCCGGGGCTCATGCGAGTCAGCGGTCGGGGCGACCCGTCCGAATGCGGGGCGTACCAGCCGAGGCTTGGCGATAGCCGGCTCGCCGAAGTCGGCCCGGCGAATCCGGCAGTAGGCCGTCCGGGAATCGCCGGCCGCGCGGCCGATACCGAAGGTAGCCGCCGCGGACAGGTACGCGAACGCGTCGGCCCGGTTCATGCCGAGTCGGGTGGACAGAAAGAGCAGGGCCGAGCGCGTTGCCCGGCGCACGGCATCCGTGAGATCGGCGTGTGCCCCCATCGAAATCCAATGGGTGTCGGTCTCGACGAAAGGTTCGCGCAGCGCTCCGAGAGCGGACCGAGCGGCGGATTCCTTTACCACGGTCAGCCGGAAGGTCGCGCGCAGCGGCCCTTCAAGCGCAACCATGGCGATCTTTCCTTCACCCGACGAATAATGCGGGTCACCGACGGCAAACAGCGCGCCGGGGACCCCCACCGGAAGAAACAACCGGGCACCGACACTCAGGTCCCCGCAGTCGAGAGCTCCGCCATGTGTTCCGACCGAGGTCGAACGAACCGGACCGGCACCGTCGATCGCCACCGACATGATGCCCATGAACGGCGACAGCGGAAAACGCACCTTCCGGCCGCCGGCTCCACCCAGCGCCCCGAAAAGCCGGCCCCGGCGCCGTTCGACGGTACAGAAGCTGCTCGTCGTCCGGAAAGCCGTCCAGTTACGGGCATTCGCGTCGGGACCGGGAGGGTCGCCTTCGGGGAACTCCCCGGCGAGCAGCCCCGCGCCGTGACGGGTCGACACAACGCCATACCTGGCTCGAGGATGCAGCGAAACCACATCCACCCGCAGCACGTCACCGCGCTCAGCACCGTGGACGAACACCGGGCCGGTCACCACGTGTGGACCGTCCACGCCGAACCGATGCGGGATACCAGAAGAAGCGATCATGCGGGCGTCGTCGAGAACCTCGGAAGTCGCGACACCGAAGCCGGCGAAGAAGGCGTCCGGGTCACGCCCCTGGTCGTCGAGGATCCCCTCCTGGCTGACCGTGTCGACCGTCACCGTGGCGCCCGACTCCACGCTCAGCACGGGCCGGGTCTCGGCAGTAGGCAGGTGCCCCCACCTGACCGTTTCCGGGGTGGACGGCAGGTAGTGCTTTCCGTCCACTTTTCCCTTGCCGGGCTGCAGCGCCACTACTGCGCTACCACCGAGGCATCCGGGGCCGCCGGCGGCGCCCGGGACGACAAACCCGGTCAAGGCCGCCAGCCGTCTCGGACACCGGGCCAGGACGGCTCCCCGTCAAGGAGCCTCGCCCTGCGAACTGGTCATGACGCGGCACGGGCGTCAGATTCGCAGTGAAACATGACACATCTGTTTCTGCCGTGTTCCAGTCCCACTCATTCCCGCTCGACCGACCTCGTCCATCTCGGCGGTCCACCCTGTTGACCGCTGGCCACCGGAGGGATGATGTGGGAAAATCACACACGTGGAGCCTGTGCAGCAGTGGTCGGAGGTTGGCGAACGGGTCCGGCAAGCCAGGCTCGCAGCCGGTCTCACCCAGGCAGACCTGGCCTCGAAAATTGATCTCGAGAGATCCGCGCTCGCGCGGGCCGAAGGCGGATCCCGTCGGCTCGATGCCCTGGAGCTGTTTCGGCTGTCTGATGTTCTCGGCCTGCCCCTCGCCCACTTCGTGACCCGCCCGCCAGCAGCGGTGGTCTCCCGGCGGACCGCGCTCGTGGACGAGTCCGACCGTGCGGCCCAAGAGCGGTACCTCGTCGACACCGACCTCGAGACTCACCTACGTGAGACCAGGTGGCTTGTCGATCACGAACTTCTGGTTCCGCCGCAGCTGCCAGCGCCCACCCCTGCAGAAACGACCCACGACGCCCGCAGTCTTGCGCAGGACATTCGCCGGGTGCTCGGCCTCGCCCCGACTCAGCCTCTGGATTCACCCACTGCTGCCTGTGAGACATTCGGTTTGTATCTCCTGGTGGTCGACCGGGATGCCGACGGAGCAAGCCTTCTTTCCGACCGATTCGGAGTGGCGGTCGTAGGAGGACGCCCCGCACCGGGACGACGCCGCTTCACCGCAGTCCACGAACTCGGCCATCACCTACTCGGCGATGCCTATCACAGCGATGTCGGAGTGGCCGCATCCCTGGATGATCGAGAACAGATCGTCCACGCGTTTGCCGCGGAACTGCTCCTACCCGAATCCGCGATACTCGCCGGTTGGGAACGATCCGGACCCGTAAGAACCCGGTTGATATGGATTGCCGGTACCTACCGGGTGTCCTGGTCCGTTGCGGTCAGCACCGCGCGCCGACTTGGTCTGATCAATGCCGAGGAAAGTCAGAGCGTACGCGCGGACACGCCCCGCCGGGGTGACTTCATCGCCACGCTGGGCTCCGAACCAGCAGCGGATCTGCCTGTCGGTGAGGTCGGACCTGCCTGGCGCCAAGCAGTTCTCGCCGGATGGACCGCCGGCCTGCTGACCGCAACCCGGACTGCCGAGCTGCTGCGTTCCATGATTGACGCGGACGAACTCCCCGAAAGAAACATCGAGCCCACTCCATGACGTTACCAACCAGCCCCGGAGCAGACCCCGTTCCGGGGACGGCACTGATCCTGTCCACCATCGATATTTCCTGACGGAAATGATCTTAACGGCGGGTGAGGAGGAGGGAGCCGACCGCGTCCACCTCGGCGGTCCAGCCGGCACGCACCAGGCAGGTCGCCTCGGTGAACTCGACGATCGCCGGCCCTGCGACACCGTCGCCCGGCCCCAACCCCGCGCGGGGCACGACATCCACATCCTGCCAGGAACCATCCAGGTACACAGAGCGCCGGCCGCGCACCGCGGCGGGATCGGCGGCCGGTGCGGTCAACCGAGGGCGCCGACCCGGCACTGTCGTGACCATCCGCACGGCCACCACCTCGACAGCCCGGCCGGGCGCCGCATGCCCGTACCTGCGCATGTGCTCGGTCTCGAAGGCCGCCCGTACCCGGCTGGTGGAAACACCGTCGCCGGCTCCCGGCAACCCGCCGCCGGACGCGGCCACGATCGTCAGCTCATGCGACTGGCCGGTATACCGACAGTCGACCAGTAGTTCGACCGTGAGCGCGGGCAGGTCCGCGGGCTGGGCATCTCCGGCTGCGGTCCTGATCAACTCGGCGAAGGCCGCGGCCAGGTCGACGTCGGTGAGAAGGCCCCGCACCGCGCGCAGGTAGTCCCGACGGACATCGCCGAGGGCGAGGCCCAGCGCGGACAAGACGCCGGCGGCCAACGGCATCAGCACCCGGCGCATCCCCAGCTCCTCGGCCAGCGCGCAGGCATGCATCCCGCCCGCGCCGCCGAAGGCCACCAGGGTCAGGTCCCGCGGGTCAAGCCCACGTTCCACCGAGACCACCCGCAGCGCCCGGACCATCTCCGCGTCGGCAACGGCGACCACACCGGCCGCCGCGGCCACCGCAGCCAGGTCTCCCCCGGTCGTCCCCGATGCGCTCGTCCTCAATTCCACACCGAGAGCTGCCAACGCCGTGTGGGCGGACGCGCGCGACAGGATGACCTCGCCGCCGAGGCTCGCGCCGTCGGCCAGATAGCCGAGCATCAGGTCCGCGTCGGTCACCGTGGGCTCCGCGCCCCCGCGGCCATAGCAGGCCGGGCCGGGATCGGCACCAGCCGAGCGTGGCCCGACCCGCAGGGCACCCCCGGAGTCCACCCATGCCACCGACCCGCCGCCGGCGCTCACCGAGTGCACGTCCACCGTGGGCAACGTGATCGGTATGCCGGCCAGCACCGACTCGGCGGTGATCTGCGCACGTCCCCCCAGCACCGGCGCGACATCGGTGGACGTTCCGCCCATGTCGAAGGTAAGCAGATCGGCCACGCCCGACAGCCCCGCGACGTAGGCGGCACCGACCACTCCGCCGGCCGGCCCTGACAGCACGCATGCCGCGGCGTGAGCGGCTGCGGTCCCGAGCTCCACCACCCCGCCGGAGGACTGCATGACCATGGGCGCCGGCAGCCCCGCGGCCACGCACCGGCGGGCGAGGGCACGCAGGTAGGCCGACAGCGTCGGCGTCAGGTAGGCGTCGGCGACGGTGGTGGCGAACCGCTCGTACTCCCGGAACTGCGGGAGGACCTCGTGCGATGCCACTACCGTCACCCCGGGCAGGCTGCTGCGTAACAGGTCGGCGACCTGGCGTTCGTGCTCGGGATGGATGAAGGAGAACAGCAGGCACACGGCCACGGCCTGAAGATTGTCAACAGTCGCGAGCGCCGCGGCGACATCCCGCGGGCTGTCTTCGTCCAGCGTGATGATCACGCCGTCCGGCCCGGTGCGTTCCACGACGGTGTACCGGAGTTCTCGCGGCACCAGTGCCGGCGGGCGATCGCGGGTGAGGTCGTAAAGCGCCGGCCGGTTCTGCCGACCGATCTCGATGATGTCGGCGAACCCGCGGGTGGTCACCAGAGCGGTACGCGCCCCCCGCCGCTCCAGCAACGCGTTGGTGGCAACGGTGGTGCCGTGGGCGAAACGCTCGACCGTTGCGGACTCGGGAGCTCCGGACCCTGCGCTCTCGGGGCCGGTGCTCGCGGGACCGGTGGCGAGACCGGCGCCACGGACGGCGGCCAGGACGCCGACCGACGGGTCGGCGGGCACCGACGGCACCTTTGCGAAGACCAGCTGGCCGTCGTCGTCAACCGCGACCAGGTCGGTGAAGGTGCCACCCACGTCGACCCCGAGCCACACCGCCACGCGTGGATCCTCGCACGTCCCAGATCAAGTCCCGGAGCGCATCCCAGGGGGCGCGCGCTCGCGGCTGCATCCACCGCACATGCCATGCGAGCCACCGCACATGCCATGCGAGCCACCGCACATGCCATGCGAGCCACCGCAGACACCATGCGAGCCACCGCATATGCGTGGCGTATACACGGCTCATCCACCGTATATGCGTCATGAATGCCCGCATCGGGACGGTCCCTGTCACATCCTGGCACACTTCCCATGCCCGTGGCCTGTCTCACGGGTCACAGCGTTCGGACAGATCAGATGAAGCCGACGAGTAGCCTGAGCACACAGCAACGGAAGGGCCCTCACAGCGGGCCATAACAAAGGGTAGATAGAGGGGAACGCCCCCGTGACAGCACCGACGGTACCCGAGTCCGGACCCGACTTCGGCCCCAACGAGTGGCTGGTATTCGAGATCTACCAGCAGTATCTCGCGGACCCTGAGAGTGTTTCGCCGGAGTGGCGCGAGTTCCTCTCCGACTATCAACCGGGCGAGGTGAACGGGCAGCCGGGTACGACCGGGCCAGTCCCCCCGGTTGTCACAGACGCATCGGTACCGCAGCCGAGCGATGTGGGCGCAACGCCCACCGGCGCACGGAGTGCCGCAGCGCCCACCGGCGCACCGAGTGCCGCGGTGACACCCGTGCCGGCACCGGCACCGGCACCGGCACCGGCACCGGCACCGGCCCGGACATCCGGGTACCTCGCACCAGCCCCGACGAACGGCGTCCCGACCTCACCACTGCGTGGTGCCGCTGCTCGAGTCGTCGCCAACATGGAGACGTCCCTGCACGTCCCGACGGCGACCTCCGTACGCGCGGTGCCGGCCAAGCTGATCGCGGACAACCGGATCGTCATCAACCGGCATCTGGCCCGTTCCCGTGGCGGCAAGGTCTCGTTCACCCATCTGATCGGGTACGCGATGATCAAGGCGCTCGAGACGGCGCCGGCCATGAACCACTCCTATGCCGAGGTGGACGGCAAGCCGACTCTGGCCGCACCGGAGCACGTCAACCTCGGTCTCGCGATCGACCTGGTCAAGGGGTCCTCCCGGCAGCTGGTGGTGGCTGCGGTCAAGCAGGCCCAGGCCATGGACTTCAGCCAGTTCTGGCTCACCTACGAAGATCTTGTGCGGCGGGCCCGGACGAACAAGCTCACCGCCGACGACTTCGCCGATGTGACGATCACTCTGACCAACCCCGGTGGCATCGGCACCGTGCATTCGGTGCCGCGCCTGATGCAGGGTCAAGGGACGATCATCGGCGTCGGTGCCATGGAGTACCCGGCCGAGTTCCAGGGCGCCTCCACCGAGACGCTGGCGAAGCTGGCGGTCTCGAAGATCATCACGTTGACCAGCACCTACGACCACCGGATCATCCAGGGTGCGCAGTCCGGCGAGTATCTGCGCCGTATGCACCAACTGTTGCTCGGCGAGGACGACTTCTACGAGGGAATCTTCCGCTCGCTGCGCATCCCGTACGAGCCGGTGCGGTGGGTCACCGACATCACCTCGTCCCACGAAGGTGACCTCGACCACGGCACCCGGGTCCTCGAACTGATCCACGCCTACCGGGTGCGCGGACACCTCATGGCCGACACGAACCCCCTCGAGTTCGCCATCCGCAGCCATCCCGACCTCGACATCATCAGCCACGGCCTGACCCTGTGGGACCTCGACCGCGAGTTTCCCGTCGACGGCTTCGCCAGCCACCGTAGGATGACGCTACGCGATATTCTCGGTGTCCTGCGGGACTCCTACTGTCGTCGGGTCGGCATCGAGTACATGCACATCCAGGAGCCCGACGAACGGGGCTGGATCCAGCAGCGGGTCGAGCGGGCCGCTGAGCGGCCGGACCCGGCCGAGCAGCTGCACGTCCTCGAGCGCCTCGGTGCGGCCGAGGCGTTCGAGTCGTTCCTGCAGACCAAGTACGTGGGGCAGCGGCGGTTCTCCCTCGAAGGTTCCGAGTCGGCGATCCCGTTGCTCGACGAGGTACTCCAGCGGGCCGCCGAGGCGGGAATGGACGAGGTCACCTTCGGGATGGCCCACCGCGGCCGCCTGAACGTGCTGGCCAACATCGTCGGCAAGTCCTACCGGCAGATCTTCGCCGAGTTCGAGGGCTACGTCGACCCGCAGACCGCACACGGTTCGGGCGATGTGAAGTACCACCTCGGCGCGGAGGGCCTCTACAGCTGTCCGGACGGCCGCCAGGTGCGGATCTCGCTGGTGTCCAACCCGTCCCATCTGGAAGCGGTCGACCCGGTACTGGAAGGTGTCACCCGAGCCAAGCAGGACATGCTCAACAAGGGTCCCGAGGGGTTCACCGTCCTACCCGTGCTTGTCCACGGGGATGCAGCCTTCGCCGGCCAGGGCGTGGTCGCCGAAACGTTGAACCTTTCGCAACTGCGTGGTTACCGTACCGGCGGGACCGTGCACGTCGTCATCAACAATCAGGTCGGGTTCACGACATCACCGATCGCCAGCCGCTCGTCGGTGTATGCGACCGACGTCGCCCGGATGGTGCAGGCCCCGATCTTCCACGTGAACGGGGACGACCCCGAGGCGTGTGTCCGGGTCGCCCGGTTGGCTTTCGAGTACCGACAGGCGTTCCACAAGGACGTCGTCATCGACATGGTGTGCTACCGGCGGCGCGGGCACAACGAGATGGACGAGCCGTCGTTCACCCAGCCGCTGATGTACGACACGATCGCCACGAAGCGGTCCGTCCGCAAGCTCTACACCGAAGCGCTGATCGGCCGTGGTGACATCACGCTGGCCGAGGCCGAGCAGGCCATGAAGAACTACTCTGCGCAGCTGGAGAAGGCGTTCGCGGAGACCCGTGACACCACCCAACGCCCGGCTCGCGGGCCCAGGTTGGTGACGACGCCGGAGGAGGCCGCGGCCGCGGCCGCCGTGTCCACCGCCGTGTCCCTGGACACCATCAAGATGGTCATCGACACGCAGACCGCCCTGCCGGCCGGATTCACCGTCCACCCACGGCTGCGTCCGCAGCTCGAACGCCGGGCCCAGATGATCGCGACCGGAATGATCGACTGGGCGTGCGCGGAGACCATCGCGTTCGGTTCGATCCTGCTCGACGGTCGACCCATCCGCCTTGCCGGGCAGGACAGCCGGCGCGGCACCTTCGGCCAGCGGCACGCCGTTCTGGTCGACCGGCACACCGGTGAGGACTACTCCCCGCTGAAGTCGCTGGAGGCCGAGGAGGGCGCCGGCACCTTCTACGTCCACGACTCGCTGCTGAGCGAGTTCGCGGCGATGGGTTTCGAGTACGGCTACTCGGTGGCCCGTCCAGAAGCGCTCGTGCTGTGGGAGGCCCAGTTCGGCGACTTCGCGAACGGGGCACAGTCGATCATCGATGAGTTCATCGCGGCGGGTGAGGCCAAATGGGGCCAGCGCAACTCGGTCGGCCTCCTGCTCCCGCACGGCTATGAGGGTCAGGGCCCGGACCACTCCTCGGCCCGGATCGAGCGGTTCCTGTCGCTGTGCGCCGAGAACAACATGATGGTCTCCGCCCCGTCGAGCCCGGCCAGTTACTTCCACCTGCTGCGTCGTCAGGCGCTCTCGCCGGTGCGGCGTCCGGTGGTGGTGTTCACCCCCAAGTCGATGCTGCGGCTGAAGGTCGCGACCTCGACGGTCGAGGAGCTGACGTCCGGGTCATGGCGGCCGGTGATCGACGATGCCGGGATCAGCGACCGGGCCGGCGTCCGGAAGGTGCTGCTATCCGGCGGGAAGGTCTACTACGACCTCCTGGCCGAGCAGACCGCCAAGAAACTCCTCGACACCGCGCTCGTCCGGATCGAACAGCTCTACCCGACGCCGGTGACGGAGCTCGGTGACGTCCTGAAAAGCTACCCGAACCTCGCCGACGTGGTCTGGGTCCAGGAGGAGCCGGCCAACCAGGGCGCCTACCCCCATATGGCCATCCACCTGCCCGACGCCCTGCCCGCGGGGCTACGGTTGCGTCGGGTGTCACGCAAGGCGTCAGCCGCGCCCGCGTCCGGCTCCTCCTCGGTGCACGAGAAGGAGCAGAAGGCGCTGGTCGAGGCGGCGTTCACCGCATAGCGCTCCGGAGACTGCGGCCTCCGGGCGCGCGATCTGACGATCATCACACGCCCTTTGGCCCTCTGCGAGCGCCTGTCACAGGGACCGGGACCGGGAAGCGGAGCTGACGGTGTACTTCACCGACAGGGGTATCGAGGAGCTGTCGACGCGTCGCGGCGAGGAGACCGTGACGCTCGACTGGCTCGCCGACGAATTGCGCGCGTTCGTCGATCTGCATCCTCAGTACGAGGATGCAGTCGAGGAACTGGCCACCTACCTGGCCCGCCTCGACGACCCGGACGGCTGAGACCCCCCGCACGGCTGGGACCGGCCGGGACCGGCGGCTGACGGCGGCATCAGACGGTGAGGACGAGTTTGCCGAAGACCTCGCCGTCGGCCAGCTGCGCGAACGACGCGCGAGCATCGGCCAACGGTCGGACATCAGCGATGAGCGGCCGTAGGCCGACCTGATCGACCAGGGTCGCGAGATCGGCCAGCTCGTCCCGGGTGCCCATAGTCGAGCCGATCACCGACAGCTGCAGGAAGAAGATCCGGTTCAGCTCGGCCGGCGGGTTCGCTCCGCTCGTCGCGCCGGCGCACACGATCCGGCCGCCTGGGCGCAGCGCCCGCACCGAGTGTTCCCAGGTCGCCGCGCCGACAGTCTCGATGACCGCATCCACCTTGACCGGTAGCCGCGCCCCGGATTCGAACGCTTCGTCCGCACCGATCTTGATTGCCCGCTCGCGTTTGGATGCGTCCCGCGAGGTGACGAGAACGGTGTGGCCCGCAGCCTTCGCAATCATGATCGCAGCGGTGGACACGCCGCCACCGGCACCCTGCACCAGCACGGTGCCACCACCGGCGGGCGGCAACCCGGCCCGATTGACGACCATCCGATAGGCGGTCAGCCAGGCCGTCGGCAGGCAGGCTGCCTCCTCGAAGGACAGCGACGCGGGCTTGGGCACGAGGTTGCGCCGCGGTACGGTCACCGTCTCGGCAAGGGTCCCCTGATGCAGCTCCGAGAGCAGCGAGCGCCGGGGGTCGAGCGTCTCGTCGCCGCCACCCGCGGCCGGGTCTCCGATGACCGCGTGGACGATCACGTCCTCACCCTCCGCGCTCACGCCGGCCGCGTCACATCCCAGAATCATCGGCAACCGGTCCGCCGGTAGCCCGACACCGCGCAGGCTGAACAGATCATGATGGTTGAGCGCTGCCGCCCGGACTGCCACCGTCGTCCAGCCGTCGGGGACGGAAGGTTCTGGCCGCTGCGTGACAGCCAGACCGGACAACGGATCGTCGGGGCTCTGCGAGACGGCGCAAACAGCGAGCATCGGTACACAGTAGAGCCACCGGCGGATGCGATGCGGCAGCCACCGATGCGGCAGCCACCGATGCACAGGCGCAGCAGCGGCGGTTACAGAGAGATGACCACCCGACGGTGCCGCCGATCGGCAGCGCGAGACACAATCGACACCGAACCATAATCCACCCGACAGACAAACGATTTGATCACAACAAACAGGTAGGCATGCTCGTGAGCAGCGCGGCGCCCGTCGCGTGGCCGTCCAAACTGTGCTCCACTCTTCGATGTGGTGTCACACAAACAGGTACCGGTGACCGGTACGGGCTCGTCCCGATGGTTCCGCCGCAGACGGCACGCACCCGTCCTGGTAGCCGACCCTGCACCATCTGCACACACCGGCAACGACACGATCGTCATCGTTTCGGCGACGGACTTCGTCTCCTGTAGCTACAAAGGATGCGGGACGCTCCGGCCCTTGATGGACGCCTCCGAGAACCGCCCTTGCGCCGGCTGCGGACGTGTCTGATCGGAAAAATCGACCGGAACGTGGGCGCGCCACACCAGCCCGCTGGGTCTTTGGGAACGATGTGAATCTGGTGTTGTGGCAGGAGCATCAGATTCACATCGTTAAGAGCGACCGGCAATAGCGGTGTGGATCAAGAAACGGGGCCGGGACGCGTAGATCGCGAGGTGGCGGAGGGAGGGCACCCTGGTTGTGGGTGTCGGCCCCAGACAGCACCTGAGACGCCATCTGGGACCGTTGCCGAGATGCCACGGGGGGTTACCCCCGGCCGCTACCGCCGGGCGACTCCGTCGACGCGGGCCTGCTGCGCCACAGCGGTGGCGACCGCCGGCGCCACCCGGTCGTCGAACACGCTCGGGATGATGTGCTGCTCGGTCAATTCATCCGCGATCACCGCGGCGAGGGCGTTGGCCGCCGCCAGCTTCATCGGCTCGGTGATCCGGCTCGCGCGAACATCCAGTGCACCTCGGAACACGCCCGGAAAGGCCAAGACGTTGTTGATCTGGTTCGGGTAATCGCTTCGACCCGTCGCCACAACCCGTGCATAGCGGTGCGCGACCTCCGGGTCGACTTCAGGATCGGGATTCGCCATGGCGAAGACGATCGCCTCCGGCGCCATCGACGCCACAGCGTGCTCGGGCACCTTGCCTGACGACAGACCGATGAAGACATCGGCTCCGGCAAGCGCAGCATTGATCGAACCCGACAGGCCGGCCCGATTGGTCTCGGCCGCGACCATCGTCTTGATCGGGGTGAGATCGGAACGCCCCGTGTGCAGCATGCCACGACTGTCACCGACCGCAATGTCTCCGATGCCGGCCGCCAGCAGGATGCGGGTCACGGCCACGCCCGCGGCACCCGCGCCGGACACGACCACACGCAGGTCGGCGAGACGTCGGCCGGTCAGGCGCGCGGCGTTCTCAAGGGCAGCCAGCGTCACGATGGCCGTCCCGTGCTGGTCGTCGTGAAACACCGGGATGTCCACCCGACTCTGCAGCAGTTGCTCAATGGCAAAGCATCGCGGCGCGGAGATGTCCTCCAGGTTGATGCCGCCGAAACCGGGCGCCAACCGGACAATGGTCTCCACGATCTCCTCGACCTCGGTGCAGTCGAGGCAGATCGGCACCGCGTCCACGCCGGCAAAGTGTTTGAAAAGTGCGGCCTTGCCCTCCATGACCGGTAGCGCCGCGGCCGGGCCGATGTCGCCGAGGCCCAGCACCGCCGTGCCGTCGGTCACCACGGCGACCGCATTGGACCGCCAGGTGAAGTCGTCGGCGAGCCCGGGCTCGGCCGCTATGGCCATGCAGACCCGAGCGACGCCGGGAGTGTAGGCGAGCGACAGGTCCTCATGATCGTTCAACGCAACGGTCACAGCCAAGCCGATCTTCCCACCCTTGTGCAGGACAAAGGCGGGGTCGGTGTCGCGGCCGACCGATCCGGGCACGTCCGCAGGTGCGGCCGGCACAGCCGGTACCCGCGTGGACGGATCCGGCCCGGCCTGACCAACGGAATGGTCGGTTGTAGCAGTCATCACATACTCCCTCGGACGAGATGCCTCGACGGGTGGGAGGCATGGACGGCGAAGCCGGGGGTTGCCCGGGGATGCTGACCAATATGACACGCGGACCCACCC
>NZ_CAUVXG010000050.1:0-33149 GCF_963555885.1 Protofrankia sp. Cr2 | reverse complement strand
CCACCCACCCGCCCGCGAACGTCTCTCGACTCCGAGTGCAGCAGTGCAGCGGTGCAGGTGCAGGTGCCCGAACGCACAAGGTGCGCGCCGACAAACACACGGCGTGCCGAAACGCCGATGGATCAGCACTGGCCGAACCGGACCGACGACTCCAGGATGATCGAAAACGGCAGATCGCCATGGTCGGCAAGCCGACAGCACGGGCTGTTCGGGGTGTCCGCTGACAGCCGCGGACAAGTTGGCCACCCAAAGGGCATCGTTACCCGGTACGGTGCGCGTTCGTGGAGGTTCATGAACTCGCGATAGCCGGCGCCTGGGTGTTCACCCCCCGCCAGCACACCGACGACCGAGGCACGTTCCTGGAGTGGTTCCGCTCCGAGACCGTGACCAAGGTGATCGGTCACCCACTCGATCTCGCCCAGGCGAACCACAGCGTGAGTCGGCGGGGGACGCTGCGTGGCGTCCACTACGCCGATATCCCGCCCAGCCAGGCCAAATATGTCACCTGTGTGCACGGACAGGTCATCGACTGCGTGGTCGACATCCGAATCGGCTCGCCGACCTACGGCACGCATCAGGCGGTCGTGCTCGACGACGTTGACCGGCGGGGTCTCTACCTTGCCGAGGGGCTCGGTCACGCCTTCATGGCACTCACCGACAACGCGGCGATCTCCTACCTCTGTTCGACGCCCTTCAACCCCTCGCACGAGCACGGCATCGACCCGCTTGACCCTGAGCTGGCACTGCCGTGGCCATCGGATGTGTCGCCGCTGTTGTCCGAGAAAGACGCTGCGGCCCCGTCGCTGAAGGAAGCCGAAGCCGCGGGCCTGCTCCCGTCCTACCCCGACTGCCTCGCCTTCTACGAGGTCCTGCGCAACCAGCGGGGCCGTGGCCAGTAGCGGGCGACGACCCGGCCCAGCACGTCCTGCGACGGCACAGAGCCGAAGGTCGCGCTGTCCGTGCCGAACATGACGTTGTCGGATTGCAGCCACCACGACCCGTCAGGTTCGACGAAGGCCGCACGCTTCACCCCGAGCCCGCGTCCAGGCAGCCGCGCCACGACCACGTCTCCCATCCGTGGGGCCACGCCCCACAACACGACGCACGCATCACCGTCTCGCAGCGTCGGCAGCATGGACTCCCCACTGACCCAGACCGCCCGTACCGCAACACCTCGGCTCACCCGGGTAGGTTGCCAGAGGGTGGTGACAGAGCCCAGATGCCGTCCAGGACGGCTCCGGCCCGCCGCTCCTGACGGCCACCAGGCACCTTGCACGCACCAGATGCTCCTCATCGGTCCAGCGGACGAGATACGTCCAGCACGACGAGAAAGGACGGCGGCATGAGCCTCCTGCGTCCAAAGACAACGGTCAGCGCCCACTGCGACCTACCCTGCGGGGTCTACGACCCGGCCCAGGCGAGGATCGAAGCGCAGTCGGTGAAGGCAATCCAGGAGAAGTACCAGGCGAACGAGGACCCGGCCTTCCGCTCCCGCGCACTGGCCATCAAGGAGGAGCGCGCCGAGCTGGTCAAGCACCACCTGTGGGTGCTCTGGACCGACTACTTCAAGCCCAACCATGTTGAGAAGTACCCCGAACTGCATGATCTGTTCTGGCAGGCCACCAAAGCGGCGGGAGCGGCCGGCGCCAAGGGTTCGGTCGACCCGACCGACGGGCAGCAGCTGCTTGACCTCATCGACCGGATCTCCACGATCTTCTGGGAGACCAAGGCCGCATAAGAGACGTCCTGGAACAGCTGACAATGGCCGCTCAGGGCCGGGGTGTTCGATCAGGGAAACGGAGTTCCTGACGGATCGGCTCCGCCGATCCGTCAGGCCCGGCTGGCTGGCTGGCTGGCCAGATCGCGGGCCGTGGGACGGGGGACGAATACCCTTATTTTTCCAGAAAGACCAGTTTTTTCACCTCGGTGGGACCATCTCCATATCCAGGACGATGGGACGTAGTCGGAATCACCTTCACAATCGCCAGAATTGATCACCCGACCTGCGATGACACCTCAGCGCTGGGTACGGTGGTCTTCACGTGGCACGAGCTGGGAACGGACGCCGGCGGCCGAGGGCGGCGCGATCATGGATTTTCGCGTCGCCGGAGGCCCACAGCGACACGAGCGGCCGAGGGCGGCGCGATCATGATTTTTCACGTCGCCGGAGGCCCTGAGCGACAAGGGGGTACCGCGGTGGACACGACTCCGAAGACCGGAACCGCGAACGGTCAGGGCGGTGTCCCGGCTGGCGGGGTCCCCGGTACCGGGGCCTCCACCAGCACAGTTCCCAGCCCCGGAGTGCCTGGTGGCGGGCTGCGGGACATTGTGCAGCTCACGCTTCCCGCGGCAAGCGCCTACCTGTCGGTGCTGCGGACCGCAACCGCCTCGCTCGCGGCCCGTGGTGACTTCACCCTCGACGACATCGAGGACCTACGGATCGCCGTGGACGAGGCATGTGCCCTGCTCCTGCTGTCGGCTGTGCCCGGGTCGAACCTGGAATGCACCTTCGAGCTCGCCCCAGGGGTCATCCAGGTCGGCGTGACGGTACTCAGCCTGGACGGCGAACCCCCGTCCACCGACACGTTCGCCTGGACAGTGCTGACCGCCCTCGCCGATGAGGTCTCAAGCTCGGTGACCGCCGACCCCCGGGTCACCATCAGGCTGCGAAAGCGGCGCGGTGTGCCCGAAGACCGGGTGCCCGAAGACCGGGTGCCCGAAGACCGGGTGCCCGAAGACCGGGTGCCCGAAGACCGGGTGCCCGAAGACCGGGTGCCCGGTCCCACGACCGCCGATGTACGCACCGGCAATACCCAGGCCGGCGGGCCACAGACAGGCGGGACACAGACCGCCGAGACTCGGGCGACCACGACACAATGGACCGGGAACGCGGGCGCGCCGAACAACGGACCGGTGGGCGCGCCGTGACCGCAGGGCGCACGCGACCGTTGCAGGACGCCGTGACCCCGGCCACGCAACGCTCGCGGCCTTTGCTTGACGACGCCCATGGCCTCATCACCCAGAACGCTTCGGCCCCCGCCGCGGCAACCTCCGATGACGTCGCCCAGCCCGAGTCGCCCGCAGGTGGACCAGGCGGCGACATCCGGCCGACGGAGTCCGCCGCGCCCGATCCGACGGTCACGGCGCAGGCCAGACCAGGTCATGATCCGCGCTACGGTTCGGGTCATCCAGGCGAGACCAACGACCGGGCGCGCGCCCGCGAACTATTCGCCCAGCTTGTCACGATGCCCGACCGCACCCCGGAACGGGCGGAGATCCGCGACCAGCTCGTCCGGATGCACCTGCCGCTGGTGGAGTATCTGGCCCGCCGCTTCCGTAACCGCGGCGAGCCGCTCGACGACCTGACCCAGGTCGCGACGATCGGACTGATCAAGTCCGTTGACCGCTTCGATCCCGAGCGCGGGGTGGAGTTCTCGACCTATGCGACGCCTACCATCGTCGGCGAGATCAAGCGGCACTTCCGGGACAAGGGCTGGGCGATCCGGGTTCCGCGACGGCTACAGGAACTCAAGCTGTCGCTGACGAAGGCCACCTCAGAGCTGTCTCAGACGCTCGGCCGGTCGCCGACGGTGAGCGAGATCGCCGCCCATCTCCAGCTGACCGAGGAGGAGGTGCTGGAGGGCTTGGAGTCGGCCAACGCCTACTCGGCGGTGTCCTTGGACGCCCCGGACTCCGGCGACGACGAAGCCCCCGCGGTAGCCGACACCCTCGGTGTCCAGGACGAGTCCCTGGAGGGGGTCGAGTACCGGGAGTCACTCAAGCCGCTGTTGGAAAAGCTGCCACCACGGGAGAAACGAATCCTGCTGCTGCGGTTCTTCGGAAACATGACGCAGTCGCAGATCGCCGCAGAGCTCGGGATCTCGCAGATGCACGTCTCACGGCTGCTCGCACGCACCCTGGCCCAACTGCGTCGCGGCCTGCTGGAGGATGCCTGACGACCGAAGACGAAGCGATCATGGTTTTTCGCGCCACCGGGGGCCGGCGGGCGGCCCTCAGGTCCCGCCTTCGCCGGGATCCCGGGGTTCGCCGGAATCCCGGGGTCGATAGCCGCCAGCCAGGCCGACGAGCGTCAGGATCGCGACGGCGACGGCGACCAGCGGGATGCCCTCGCCATAGCGACCGCCCTGGAGCAGGCTGACGGCGACAGGCAGGCACAACAACTGCACGACGACGACGGGCGAGCGGGCCCACGATCGCCCGGCCAGCAGCGCCCGTCCGAGCAGGCCGAGCCCCACGGCGGCGACGATGGCGAACAGACCACCGAGCTCCGCCCGGCCGCGGTCATCGGTGTCCGCGCCGAACCCGCGGACGATCAGGAACACGCCGAGACCACCGATGACGAGTCCTTCGGCGCCGAGCAGCGCCACAGCGGCCGGCAGGGCCGGCGGGGGATGCACGGCGTCCCGCAGACGATCGCGGCGCAGGTCGGTCCTCGAAGGCACACACCGACAGTACGTGGCCGCGCAGACCATGGGCGAGGGCACGCCCCTATTGCCGGTCGCTCAAAGTCCCACCGGCTACCGTGGACATCATGCGCGCGCTGTTGGTCGTGAACCCCATTGCAACGGCGACGACCCAGCGTATTCGGGATGTTCTGGTCAGTGCACTGGCCGCCGACCTCAGCGTGGACGTCGTCATGACCAAGGGCCGGGGCCACGCCGCCGAGCTCGCTGAACGCGCCGCCGACAACGGCCTCGACCTGGTTGTCGCGCTCGGCGGCGACGGAACGGTCAACGAGATCGCCAACGGACTACTGCGGTCGGGGCCGGCTCCCGGTGTTCCCGCCCTCGCGGTGGTGCCCGGCGGGAGCACCAACGTCTTCGCCCGTGCCCTGGGCTACTCGGCGTCCCCGGTGGAAGCGACGGGAGAGCTTCTGGAGGCGCTCCGGGACGGTCGTAGCCGCCGGATCGGGCTCGGGCACGCAACCTTCACCAGTTCCGCGGGCCTCAGCCAGTCTCGATGGTTCACCTTCTGCGCCGGCTTCGGTCTGGACGCGGCAGTCGTCGAGCAGGTCGAGCGCAAACGGGTACACGGCCGCCGCAACACCCCCGGGCTCTACCTCCGGTCCGCACTCGGCAGGTTCATCCGCAACACCGGGCGACGCTGTCCCCCGATCAGCGTCACCACGGGCGAATCGAGTCAACCAGGCGGACCGGACGAGCTGATGGCAACGCAGACAGCGACGGCACAGGCACAGGCACAGGCCCGGAACACGACGCTGCCGGACTATCCGAGCCAGCTCGCCCTGATGCCGGAACAGGTGTTGGCAGCCGTGGTGTGCAACACGACACCATGGACCTATCTCAATGCCCGACCGGTGCGTGCCTGCCCGGACGCATCCTTCGACGCCGGGCTGGACCTTGTCGGTCTGCGTCGACTGACGGTGGCGACGACAACCCGTAGCGTCCTGCAGATGCTGCACGGCTCCCGGGGACCTCAGGGCCGCCACATCCTTGCGCTGCACGACCAGGCGCGGATCGCGCTGACAGCCGCGCAGGCGATCCCGTTGCAACTGGACGGCGAGTACATCGGGCCGCAGACGGAACTGACGGTCCGCTCCATGCCCAGTGCCCTGCGCGTCATCGTCTGAGGGTGCGGACCACCTCCGCTGGATCGTCGCAGATCACCGCATCCACACCGGCGTCGCGCAACTGCTCGGCGTCGGCCACCGAGGCAACCGTCCACGTCGCCAGACCCACTCCAGCCGCCCGCGCCCGTTCAGGCGTCGCCGCCGAACCGAGCACGGACGACACGTGGGCGTGCAGCTCCTGGTGTCCCGCCGACCGCACGTAGGCGATGCCGCCGGCCAGCGACATTCGCGGCATCGTCAGGAAGGCCGTGTTCACGGCGATCTCGGCGTCGCGTACCGCCTCGATCGCGAACCAGTCGAACGATGAGACGGTCACGGCTGCCGGGACGGGTGGGACCGTGCTGGCGGCCCGGCCGAACCCACGGGCACGCAGAAGGTCGATCAGGGTCCGGGCGGTCTCCTCCCGGGGAGCGTCGAAGTCCGGCTGACCCGGCTGGTTCTTGACCTCGAGGATGATCCGGCCACGGCCGTCCCAGACGTCAAGGACGTCGGTCAGGGTGGGCACACCGAGATGGCTCAGTTCACGGGTGGTTCGACGGATGACGGCACGGCCGGTCAGCCGGCCCGGTATCCGGGCGTCATGGACACACACCAGATCGCCGTCGGCGCTGCGCCGTACATCCACTTCGATACCATCGGCACCGGCCCGCAACGCGGCATCCACTGCTTCGACGGTGTTCTCCGGGCCGGGAGTCCGGCTACCGCGATGACCAAGAACCTGCATGAGTCAACGATGCCATCACGGCCATGACCATCACGGGCAGGGACCTCCCGGCGGGAGCCAGGTAGGCGCAAAACCCTTGGACGACTACAGCCAAGGCCAATCCGGCATGTTGTCCAGATCCCCCGGACATGTGCGTTCACTGAGTCGGCAGTACTGGGAGAGTCTGTCTGTCAACGTCGTTCGACCCACCGCAAGGCGTGGTCCACCTGTGTCTCGACGGGACAGGTGCAGGCAGGAAGGGATGCGAAGCCACTTCCAGGTTCTTGCGCCCACGGCAGTTGCGGTGGGAGGGTGGCGAATGTCCGAGGTGGATGGACCACGTACACCTCGGGCTCACGCGCGAGGGTGTAGGCGGTCGAAAGATCGAGAATCCGCACGGATCCGGCATGCGAATGATTGTCGGGAAGTGCGGCACAACCGTAGCGGCTCGCAAAGCGTCTCACGTGCAGTGTGGCCCGAGACGAGAGAGGGAGTTGTACGCATGGACTGGCGCCATAGAGCGCTCTGCCGCGACGAGGATCCCGAGCTCTTCTTCCCGATCGGTACAACCGGTCCGGCTGAACGCCAGGTCGAAGAAGCAAAGGCCGTCTGCAGGCGGTGTGCTGTAACAAGTGATTGCTTGAGCTGGGCACTTGACACCGGGCAAGATTCCGGGGTTTGGGGCGGTTTGAGCGAGGATGAACGCCGTGCACTCAAACGCACTGCGCGCACCCGAGTTCGCACCGCCTGATTACCCACAACCACCAACCCGGCACAAGCTGCACGACGACGTCCCCGGTGGCCCGGAAGTGACGCATCGGCCCCAGGGGTGTTGCCGCGTGCCTTGATGCCATTCCCGTCCGTATTCGTGCAGTCTGCGAGCGGAACTATCGACACCCGCTGTACAGGGGTCGAGACAGCAGGACATGGGGGGCCAGAACGGGGTGGGACGGCGCCAGGCACGGTGGTGCTGTACCCACCTCGACGGTCCTCGTAACGTCGATCTTCGAAAGAATTTTCACGGCGGCAACGGGATGGACAACAGAGCCTCCGTGCCACGATCCGGTCCGGCCTGGAGCCGGATCGCTCCCTGCATCTCACCGAGCACGAGTTGGCGGACGATCTGGAGGCCCAACCTGGGCGAGTGCTCCAGCTGGAAATCGTCGGGCAACCCCGCGCCGTCATCGGCGACCACCACGTCCAGTCGGTCGACACCACGGTGGACACGGAGCTCGATCGTGCCGGCCGAACCATCGAACGCATGTTCGACAGCATTCTGCAGAAGCTCGGAAAGCACAAGCGCCAGCGGCGTGGCGAGTTCGCCGGGTAGCCGGCCGAACGATCCCTTGCGGGTCGTGTTCGCGCGCGTTCCGGTCGAAGCTAGATCAACAGTGACCGACGTGATCTGATCGGCGATCTCGTCGAAGGGCACCGACTCGCCGAGACTCTGCGAAAGCGTCTCATGGACCACGGCGATCGATGTCACCCTGCGCACCGACTCGCGCAACGCCAGCCGTGCCTCATCGGCCTTGGTCCGACGCATCTGCAGGCGCAGCAGAGCCGCGACCGTCTGCAGGTTGTTCTTCACCCGATGATGAATCTCCCGGATGGTCGCGTCCTTGCTGAGGAGTTGTGCCTCGCGACGCCGAAGATCGGAAACATCGCGGACCAGGACGAGCACCTCCCGGGTGGCCCCTGGGAACAGCGGGATCGCGCGCAACAGCACCACCGTGCTGGCGACCGCCAGTTCCACCTCGACCGGCCGGCGGCGACCGATCGCGTGCCACACAGCCGGGGTGGTCGCCGGTAGGCTCAGCGTCCGGTGTACCGACCGCAGATCCTCACCGGTGACATTGCCGGTGTACCCGAGGCGACGGTAGGCCGACAGCGCGTTGGGACTGGCGAAGATGACCTTTCCCGAACCGTCCAGGCGAAGCATCCCGTCCCCGACCCGCGGCGCTTCGGGCAGCTCGGCGGCACTTCCCCGGAACGGGAAGGCCCCTTGTGCGACCATCAGCGCCAGGTTGTTCGCGCACTGCAGGTAGGCCGATTCCAGCGCGCTGGGTGTGCGGGTGGTGGCCAGGTTCGTGTCCCGCGCCAGTACCGCGATCACCCGGTCGGAGTGCAGGACCGGGATAGCCTCGGTCCGGACCGGCACGCCGCCGTCCCACTCCGGCTCGCCCTCGCGGGCGATCCGGCGTTCCCGCCACGAGTTCTGCACCACCCACCTGTTGATCACAACACTGCCGACCTCGTCGTTGTGATACGCCGTCGGCCCGGTGGTCGGCCGCACCTGCGCGACCACCAGAAACTCAGCTCCTGGACCGGACCCGCCACGGGCCACCACGGCCCGACTGGGAACCAGCAGCAACAGGTCCGCGAAGGACAGATCGGCCAGTAGGGCCCAATCCGCCACCAGGGCATGAAGATGATCGATGTCATCCGCGCCGAGATCGGTGCTCTCGCGCAGAAGGTCCGCCAGCGTTCCCACGCAAGGCAGACTGCCAGACGCGGTGCCACCGCCGGAGCCCCGGCCGTATATCGGTGCCACGTCGAACACCTGATCTCTCGTCAGCTCATGCCGGTCGACCATAGGCTTCCGTTGTGCATCCCCTCGCAGGTCACCCCGCACACGACCCGCTCGCATGGCTGGCCGGCCATGCCCGGCAGCGGGAGGATGCCGGCCTGCGGCGCACTGTGCATCCGCGCACACCCGCCGCCTGGGCCGCCGGCGACCCACCCCGCCAGCTGGACCTGGCCGGCAACGACTACCTGGGGCTGTCGCGTCATCCCGACGTGGTCGACGGTGGGGTGCGGGCGCTTCGAACCTGGGGCGCGGGCTCCACCGGAAGCCGGCTGGTGACCGGAACGACGACCTTGCACGGTGACCTGGAGGACGCTCTCGCCGCCCATACCGGCTTCGCCGCCGCGCTGGTCTTCGCCACCGGATACGCGGCCAACCTGGGCGTTCTCACCGCGCTGACCGGCCCGGACGACCTGATCGTCTCCGATGAACGCAATCATGCGTCGCTGGTGGACGCCTGCCGGCTCTCCCGGGCACGGGTGGTGATCATCCCGCACACCGACGTCGATGCCGTCGACACGGCACTGGCCGGGCAGCCGTGGCGCAACGCCGTCGTCGTCACCGACTCGGTGTTCTCCGCCGATGGCGACCTTGCGCCGCTACCGGCGCTGCACGCCGTCGCCCGGGCCCACGGCGCGCTGCTGCTCGTCGACGACGCGCACGGTCTCGGCGTCGTCGGCCCGGGCGGGCGGGGAGCGCTCGCGGACGTCGGCCTGGCCGGCGAGCCGGATGTGGTGGCCACCGTGACGCTGTCCAAGGCCCTGGGTAGCCAGGGTGGAGCGGTACTCGGCCCGGCGGCGGTCCGCGCGCATCTGATCGACACCGCCCGCACGTTCATCTTCGACACCGGACTCGCCCCGGCGTGCGCCGGCTCCGCGCTGGCTGCGCTCGAGCTGCTGGCCGCCACTCCCGGACTCGCCGACGACGTGCGACGGCGGGCCAGCCAGCTCGCCGCGCTCACGGCCGCGCCCCAGCCGGCCGGAGCGGTGGTATCGGTCATCCTGGGTGAACCCGCACGCGCGGTGGAGGCGGCAGCGGTCTGCCGGGCGCACGGTGTGGCGGTCGGCTGCTTTCGCCCCCCGACCGTGCCACCGGGGACGAGCCGGCTGCGGATCGCGGCCCGCGCCGACCTCACCGACTCCGACCTGGCCCACGCCGCGACCGCCTTCGCCACCGCTCTGGGCACACCTGCCCCGGGTGCGCCGGCTCCGGGTGCGCTGACCCCGGTTGCGCTGTCCCCGGGTGCGCCCGGGTGACGGTGCTCGTGGTGACCGGGACCGGAACCGGTGTCGGCAAGACCGTTGTCACGGCTGCGCTGGCCACGCTGGCCCGGGACCGGGGCACCGACGTCGCCGTGGTGAAGGCCGCGCAGACCGGCGTCGGCCCAGGTGAGCCCGGCGACCTCGACCATGTGCGGCAGCTGTCCGGAGTCGAGGACCTGCACGAGTGCGCCCGTTTCCCGGCGCCGCTCTCGCCGGCCGCGGCGGCCCGGCTCACCCGACGCCCTCCAGTGGAACTCGCCGACGTCGCCCGACAGGTAACGGAGCTCGCCCGGGGTCGGCGGCTCGTCCTGGTGGAAGGCGCGGGCGGGCTGCTGGTCCGCTACGACGACGAAGGCGCCACCGTGGCTGATCTCGCCCGCGCACTGGCTGCGCCGGTGCTGCTGGTCAGTGCGGCCGACCTCGGCACGCTCAACGCCACCGCGCTGTCCCTGGAGGCGCTGGCCCACCGTGGCCTGGAACTGGCTGGTCTGGTCATCGGTTCCTGGCCGCCCGATCCGGACCTCGCCTGCCGTTCGAACATCAGCGACCTGGAGATGCTGGCCGCCCGCCCGCTCGCCGGAGCGCTACCGGCCGGGGCTGGCGCAGCGGATGCGGCGTCCTTTCGTGACACCGCCCGAGCGTGCCTCGCGCCTGCGTTGGGCGGTACCTTCGACGCTCAGCAGTTCCGAGAGAGACACACTCCGTGACACGATCGGCAATATCAGGTGTCGGGCAGGTGTTCACGGACCGGACCCGACTGAGAACTATCGCCGACGAGCGCGCGTGAACCTCCGCCGATGTGCGAGCGTCCACCGTGGGAAAAGAGCGTGGCCGAACGTGAAGCCACCCGGCGCACCTCCATATCTCCGCAAGCCCGCACCGCCACAGCTCCACAGCTCCACAGCTCCACACCGTCAGACGAGTCGAGGTCCATATCGGACCACAGGGAGACCACTGTGCCGCCATCGTCAGCGACCGCCCCGCCCGCCGCACGCCGATCAGGCGAAGACGTCAGTACCTCCAGCGACATCCTGCAGGTCGCGCGTAGCCAGGTGCTGGAGGATGGTAACGGCCTGTCGGCCGAGCAGACACTGGCCGTACTGCAGCTCGACGACGACCGGATCAGCGAGGCACTCGCACTCGCACATGAGGTGCGGCTGCGCTGGTGTGGTCCGGAGGTCGAGGTCGAGGGAATCGTCAGTCTCAAGACCGGCGGCTGCCCCGAGGACTGCCATTTCTGCTCCCAGTCCGGACAGTTCGACTCGCCGGTCCGCGCAGTCTGGCTGGACATCCCGTCGCTGGTTCAGGCCGCAGCGGCGACCAGGGAGACCGGCGCCAGCGAGTTCTGCATCGTCGCAGCCGTACGGGGTCCGGATGACCGGCTGATGAGCCAGGTCCGCGCCGGCATCGCCGCGATCCAGGCCGCCGTGGACATCAACATCGCCTGTTCGCTCGGGATGCTCACCCAGGAACAGGTTGACGCCCTCGTCGACATGGGCGTGCACCGTTACAACCACAACCTGGAGACTGCGCGTTCGCACTTCCCCCAGGTCGTGACCACCCACAGCTGGCAGGAACGGTGGGAGACCTGCGAGATGGTGCGAGCGGCCGGCATGGAACTGTGCTGCGGCGCGATCATCGGCGTCGGCGAGACGCTGGAGCAACGGGCGGAGCTCGCCGGGCAGCTCGCCACACTGCAGCCCGACGAGGTGCCGCTGAACTTCCTCAATCCGCGGCCCGGTACACCCTTCGCGGACCTACCTGTGATCAGCGCCACCGACGCGCTGCGGACGATCGCCGCGTTCCGGCTCGCGCTACCGCGCACCATCCTGCGTTACGCCGGCGGCCGTGAGATCACCCTTGGTGACTTGGCGGTCGACGGGATGCTCGGTGGCATCAACGCCGTCATCGTCGGCAACTACCTGACGACATTGGGACGCCCGGCCGAGGCGGACCTTGCGATGCTCGCTGACCTCAAGATGCCGATCAAGTCGATGCAGGCCACATTCTGACCGCATCATCGAAGACTCCGCCGGGCGCGCAATCATGGTCCCAACGCGCGCCCGGCGGCCTCGGGAAGCCTAATCTCAGTGGCATGACTGTCAGCGAGACGGAGACGGCCTTCTGCGACCGGTGCGGACGGTTGCTCTCCGACGGAGAGCACGACACCTGTCACCGGGCCCGGTTGCTGGAACCGCCACGCTTCTGCAAGAGCTGCCGTCGACGGCTGGTCGTGCAGGTCACACCGACCGGGTGGACGGCCCGCTGCAGCGAACACGGCGCAACCGTCGGCTGAGCCCCTGTGCGGCTAGGGTCAGGCCGCTGGCAGGCCGTCGAGGAGGGCTATCAGGTCGCCTTCCTGGACGACGTCCCCCTCTTGCACCGCGATCCGGGCGACCCGACCGCCGTCCTCGCTGAGCACCGGGATCTCCATCTTCATGGAGTCGAGGATCACGAGCGTATCCCCGGCCGACACCGTGTCACCGACACCGACCACGACCTTCCACACATTGGCGACCATCTCGGCTCGAACTTCCTCGGCCACGGTTCCCCTTCCCCACTCCTGACCGGACAAACGCACAACGTGAGCGTAGTGCGCACCCGGACACGACCGCTGCGCGCCACGTCGACAAAGAAAGTCCCGGTTCGACTGCCGATTCACCCAAACCCGGCGGTTGCCACCCCAGTGATGATCTTCCGGCAGCGCTCCGGAGACTATGACCTCCGGGCGCGCGATCTGACGATCGTCGCGCACCCTTTGGTCCTCCAGCCGGTCGGGACCGCGGCGCGGGCAAATCAGACATGCCGGAATGTCGACCCTGCGGTCCACCGCGCCGCGGACACAGCACACTACGAGGGTGTTCGTTCTCCTTGTGCTCGCCCTGATCGGTGGCGTCACGGTCGGGCTGATTCGTGGTGGGACGCCGGACGCCCTGGTTCGGATCCATGTGGCGCGCCCATGGATGTTCGCGACCGCGCTCGCGGCACTGGTCCTCGGGCGGGTCGTCCCCGGCACGCAGGTCGCAGCCTGGGTCGCGGCGATGGTGGCCGTCGCGCTCTTCGCGGCGGCGAACTCCCGACTACCGGGCCTCGGTCTGCTGCTGGCCGGGATCACGCTCAACACGGTGGTGGTCCTCGCCAACGGCGGGCGGATGCCGGTGTCACTGTCGGGGGCCGAACGCGCCGGCATCGCGGTCAGCGAGGTGTTGGCGTCCTCCCAGTACACTCCGGGAGACACCGCCACGGTCCTGCGTTCGGCGACGGACGTGATACCGCTGGCATTCCCGAACGCGCCGGCCGTGGTCAGCATCGGCGATGTGTTGATCGCCTCCGGCGCAGGGCTGTTCGGAGCGGTCGCGCCAGTGCGGGCGCGCCGCACCCTGCAAGCTCGCCGCATCCGCGTGACGCGGTCCAGGACCTCCGGCGCAGCTTCTCCTGCTCCTCCGGCGGATCCGGGCCCCGTGGCGGCCGCCGCGGCGGCACAGCCGACCGAGCGCCCGTGACAGGATGACCGAAGCTGAAAGGAGGTACCCGACATGGCGAAGAAAAAGCGTAAGCGGCGCGCACGCGCCAAGCACAAGGCCAATCACGGCAAGCGCCCCAACACCTGAGCCGGCACGGCACCGGCGGGCCGCAGTCGACCACTGAGAGCGCCCGGCAACAGGGGACGCGGCGTCCGCGGGGCCGCGGCGTCGCGGCACGCACCCCTGTTGCCGGGCGCTCTCAGCCGGTGCCGACGCGAGGCCGCAGCCAGTCGACGGTCCGGCCCAGTCCCCCATCAAGATCAACCTGAGGTCGCCAACCGACCAGCCGTTGTGCCTTGCTGACATCGAGTTCGATCCGCTGCAGCTCCCCGGGACGCGACAGCGCGAACTCCGGGGTGTCGGCCACCCCGATGATCCCCGCGATCCTGCTGTGCAGTTCCCGGACGGCGGTCTGGGTACCCGTCCCGATGTTGAGCCGTTCGCCGTTGGCCGCATCCGCCGAGATTGAGCGAGCGAAGGCGTCCGCGACATCGCCGACGAAGACATAGTCGCGAGTGGTGGCACCATCACCGAAAATCATGGTCGGACGGCCCTCGAGCATGGCCGTCCCGAAGATCGCTACCACACCAGCCTCGCCGTGCGGATCCTGGCGTGGCCCGTAGACGTTGCCGAGCGCGAGCGCGGTCGTCGCCAGACCATATGTCGCTCGATACACCGACAGATACAGTTCGCCTGCCGCCTTCCCGGCCGCGTACTGAGACTCGGGAGCCACCGGAGCGGTCTCATCGACCGGCAGGTGTCGGGGCGTCCCGTAGATCGAACCACCGGACGACGTATGGACGAACTTCCCGACGCCGGCCTTTCGGCTCGCCTCCAACATGTTGATCGTGCCGAGCACGTTCAACCGGGCATCAAGAAGTGGATCTCTGATGCTCACCCGCACATCGATCTGCGCAGCCAGGTGCAACACCGCATGCGGACGAACGCGCCCGACCACATCTACAAGCTCAGGTGCGGTGACATCGACCTTCTCAAACGAGAACCGGACGTCATGGGATGCCTGCGCCAGGTTCTCCAGCCGTCCGGTGGACAGGTCGTCGATCCCGACGACGTCGTGGCCGTCGGCGAGCATACGGTCAGTGACCGTGGAACCGATGAAACCGGCCGCGCCGGAGACGAGAATACGCACGACAGCAGAGCTTAGCGGTCGTCAGCGCTGAGCCACCGTGGGCTGGCCTTCCCCCGCCGGGCACTGCTCTGACTCGACTCTCACTCGGCGCGAAACTCGGCCCTGGCTGCGTCAGCCCGTGCCGCCCGCAAGCGTTCCAGAACGCTCTTTCGAAGAGTGTCGGGAGCGCGTTCGCCCCCGCATCCGCGGGCGATGAGGAGCTTCACCTCGTGCTCCACGCCGAACTGCCGAAGACACGGGGAGCATTCGTCCAGATGCGTACGAATCAGGTACTTATGATCGAAGTCAATCTCGCCGTCGAGATACAGATAGACGGCTTCCAGCACCTTGTGGCAATCGACGCCGTGCGGGTCACCACAACTCACGATCCACCGCCATCGGCCTCGGAACGGCCGGCGCGAACCAGGCCCCGCTCGTGGGCATAGTGCTCAAGCGAGGTCCGCAGGCCACGGCGGCCACGGTGCAACCGGGACATCACGGTGCCAATCGGGGTACCCATGATCTCCGCGATCTCCTTGTAGGCGAAGCCCTCGACGTCCGCCAGGTACACCGCCATCCGGAAATCGTCGGGCAGCGCCTGCAGAGCTTCCTTGACGTCGCTGTCCGGCAGGTGCTCCAACGCCTCGGTCTCAGCGCTCTTGAGCCCACTGGACGTGTGCGATTCCGCGTCGGCCAGCTGCCAGTCCTCGACCTGCTCGGTCGGGCTCTGCAGTGGCTGGCGTTGCCGCTTGCGGTAGGTGTTGATGAACGTGTTCGTCAGGATTCGGTAGAGCCATGCCTTGAGGTTCGTACCTTCCTGAAACTGGTGAAAGGCCGCGAATGCCTTGACGAAGGTCTCCTGAACCAGGTCCTCGGCATCGGCGGGGTTACGCGTCATCCGCAGCGCCGCCGCATACAGCTGATCAAGAAAAGGCAGGGCGTCCTGCTCGAAACGGCTGGCGCGCTCTTCGGCAGTCTCGTCGACCAGGACCACTCCCTCGTACCTCGGGCCGTCCGCGGGGCGCCGGTTGACGGGCACGCCACCGACCACTGAAACGGACGATACCTCGCCGGGTGCAGCCGCGCGGGCGGAAAACCAGCCTGGGGAACCGGCCACCGGTCCGGTGGGACAACGACCCGAGGCATCCCTGCAGCCGTCGAGTGGCCGCATCTGCGCAACCGGCATCGGCGCGGCGTCGCCGACGCCGGGCACCGGCCCGCTCGCGAACTGGGCAGTCATCAAACCTCCGAATGGGTGTCCCTGGCCGACCGGAGACGACGCAATCACCGGGACACGCAATGATCTGGGGCAATCCGCCCGCGTCGACGGTCCGAAGGATCCTTTCAGCTTGCGTAACCGTTCGACCGGGTGTCGGGATTCCCGGCCACCCGATGGTGTGCCGCCCGGCGCGGGACCGGCAGTCGGAACTCACAGATCATGACCATCCGGCTCGGCATCACGATTGTGCCGTCGAAGGCTGCGCAGGATCCACTCCGTCCCGACCGTGACCGCTTCATTGATCACGTCAGCTTCGGTCCGGCCGTCCCGGCGACGCGTCCGCATGGCGTGATCAGCGCCCGCGAGGACATGCACCTCGATGTCGCGATCCGGAGCTGGGACCGGCATCCCGAACGCGTCCCGGTCGCCCTGCACCACGAGGACGGGGACACCGGCACCGAGTAGCTCCGGCAACCTCGACAGCCGGTCCGCGGCGGGCGGGTACAGCGGGAAGCCGAAGGCCACCACTCCCACGGCCGCTACCGAGACGGCACAGCGACAGGCCACGCGCGATCCCATGGAACGTCCCACCAGAACGACAGGACGCGGCTGGGGCAGCGCGTCCAGGGTCGCCCGAAGCACCGCGTCCAGCCTTGCCGGACGATCCGGAGCACGGCGGCCGGCAACCCGGTACGGCATCTCCAGGCGGGCGACGCTCACCCCGATCCCCGGCAGTCGCACCGCAAGTTCAGACAACACGCCGACATCAGTTCCGCTACCCGCACCGTGAAGAAGCACAACAAGTCCACATGACCCGCGGGGCGCGGGAACCAGAAACACCCGCCCTCCGTCAACTTCCAGGGAGGGCACATCGGGCGGGGACCCGTCAGCCACGGTCACCTCCGTGACAGATACGTCACCGTTGACCATCCATATCTGTCAGACTTCCCGAGAACCCGTGTGACTTGTTTCGCATCTTCTCCTTTTGAAGGGTAGGAAAAGTCCATGCTGCCCCGTCTCGACGCCGAGCCCGATCAGCCGCGCGGACGAACCACGACCCTCGTCTACGAGGCGCCCACGGACAGTGATGATCCGTACTGGGCGTTCTACGAGGATGTCGCTGCGACCCAGCTGGCCAGCTGGTTGCCGACGACACAGATCCGGGTCCTGGACGTCTCCGGCCCGCGGACGCGGTTCGCACGTCAAATGGTCGCAGGCGGGCACGACGTAGTGCGAGTCGTCCCCTCGGCCAACGGTCTGGCCCCCTCGTATCCCGGCGTGGTCGACATGCGCAGCAGGGAAACGCTGGGCGACCCCACGCCCGGCCAGGGCAGGTTCCTGCACGTCGCGGGCGACTCCCGATCGCTGGACTGGTTCGCTCCGGCGAGCTTCGACGCCGTCCTCGCCGAGGGCCGGGCGCTGTCCTTCTGCCTGGCCACCGAGACGACTCTGGAGGAGATCTACCGCATGCTGCGCCCCGGTGGGCGACTGCTGCTGTGTGTCGACTCGCTCCTGCTCGGGCTCGCCCGTCTCGCCGAACAACACCGCTGGGCCGAGTTGTCGGACGTGCCGCGGGCTGATGTCGTCCTGGTCCCCGCCGAGGACGGCTCCATCACCCGCTGTTTCTGGCCGGAGGAACTGCATGCGTTGCTGACCAGCGCGGGCCTCGACGTCGACTGGATCCGGCCGCGGACGGTGCTCTCGGCCGAGGCGGTGACACGCGCCGTCGCCTCCGATGTGTCCTGCTTCCCCACCCTCGTCCGGACCGAGGTCGAGCTTTCCGCCGAACGCGAGGGCGAGTCGATCGGCATCCACCTTGTAGCCAGTGCCCGCCGCCCCGGCTGACACAAAACCTAGCCGGCGCTTCGGGCCAGCCGTAGCCAGTGCCCGCCGCCCCGGCTGACACAAAACCTAGCCGGCGCTTCGGGCCAGCCGTAGCCAGTGCCCGCCGCCCCGGCTGACCGGGCCGGGCCTGGCCCGGTCAAGGCGGTTTCCGGCATGCTGAGACGGTGACCGTCACCACGGATGTGCCTATCGACCCCTGGCCGGCACCAACGGCCCATCAACCGGTTGACGCGACCGTGATGATGCCGGGCTCGAAGTCAGCGACCAACAGGGCACTGATCCTGGCAGCGATCTCAGACGGCACGAGCCGGCTTCGTCGGCCCCTGCGATCACGCGACACCCTGCTCATGGCCGCCGCGCTGCGCGCGCTCGGGGTCGCCGTGGTCGACGATCGCAGCGACTGGGTCGTCCACGGCGAGTTCCCGCTGAGGGCTACCCCGGGTGCTCTGATCGACTGCGGCAACGCCGGTACCGTCGCCCGGTTCACCCCGGCGCTGGCCACGCTGGCCCACGGTGACCTGGTGTTCGATGGTGACCCACGAATGCGTGAACGCCCGCTCAACCCTCTCCTGGATGCGCTGCGGACCCTGGGCGCACGCATCGACGGCAACCGGATGCCACTGACCGTGCATGGCCGTGGACGCCTCACCGGGGGTGATGTGACGGTGGACGCGTCCGCGTCCAGCCAGCTCGTGTCCGGACTCCTGCTCGCGGCACCCAGATATGATCATGGGGTGACCGTCCGGCATGTGGGCTCGCGGCTGCCGTCATGGCCATACCTGGAGATGACTGTTGCGGACCTGCGTGCCGCCGGCGCCTCGGTTGAGGTTGACGTTGACGTCGACCGGACGAAGGCGGGGGTGGCGGCGCGCTGGTCGGTCGCGCCCGGCAGGATCCTCGCCCACGACCGCATCATCGAACCCGACATCAACAGCGCGGCTGCCTTCCTTGCGGCGGCGGCGGCGACCGGCGGTCGCATCGTCCTGGCCGACTGGCCGGCCGCAACCGTGCAGCCCGGCCGGATGCTCCCGGAGCTGCTGACCGCGATGGGGTGCGCCGTCACACAGACATCGGTCGGTCTCGAGGTACGCGGCCCGCAACGCCTGCGTGGCATCGACGTGGACCTCACCGACTACGGCGAGGCCGCCCCCACGCTCGCGGCGCTCGCAGTCCTCGCCGATTCACCCAGCCGCCTGCGGGGCATCGCACACCTGCGGTTGCAGGAAACCGACCGACTCGCGGCCCTCGCGGTGGAGCTGGGTCGCCTGGGTGCGGCAGTCACCGTGACCGATGACGGGCTGGCCATCTCCCCCGCACCGCTGTCGGGCGCCGTGCTCGACCCGCGGGCCGACCATCGCCTCGCCATGGCGTATGCGGTGGTGGGGCTCGTCGTACCGGGGGTGCAGGTCCACGACATCGCCACGACCGGCAAGACCGTGCCACACTTCCACCGACTGTGGGCACAGATGCTGGCCGGTACCGGGACGCTGGACGAGACGGTCCGGCAACGATGAAGTCCGCCAACGATGAAAGTCCGCCACCGCGGGCTGGAACGGCGCAGGTGAATGCCGCGGGAGCTTGACGAGGACGACGTGCGGGTCCGAGCCGGGCGCGGGTCACGGCCACGAACCCGGGAACGCCCCGACCATGGCGACGCGGTGACGGCGACGATTGTCGCGGTTGATCGGGGTCGCTACACCTGCCATGTCACCGGGCACCTGGCTGCGAAGGAACCTGCGGCCGGGACACCATCCGGCCCACCGACATCCAGCAGCGTTCTGGTCGCCGCCGTCCGCGGTGGTTCATTGCGCCGGACCAGCATGATCGTCGGCGACGAGGTCGCCCTGGTCGGGGATGCGTCGGGCTCGCCCGGCAGCCTTGCCCGGATCGTCGGGCGAACCGAACGCCGCAGTGTGCTGCGCCGCACCGCCGACGACACCGATCCCATCGAGCGCCCGATCGTCGCCAACGCCGACCTGCTCGTCATCGTCTGTGCCCTCACGGACCCACCGCCGCGCACCGGACTGATCGACCGATGTCTGGTCGCTGCCTACGACGGTGGTCTGGAGCCGGTGCTCTGCCTCACCAAGGCCGATCTCGCCGACGACACGCCGCTGCGGGAACTCTACGGGCCGCTCGGCCTGCCGGTGGTGACCACCCGGCCGGATGCGGGCATCGACGCGCTGACGGCGCTGCTCGCCGGCCGCGTCTGCGTCATGTTCGGTCACTCCGGCGTCGGCAAGTCAACGCTGGTCAACCGGGTGGTACCGGATGCCGCCCAGACAATCGGCGCGGTCAACGCGGTCACCGGACGAGGCAGGCACACCTCGTCCGCCGCCATCGCCCTGCCGATGCCCGGTGGGGGCTGGGTCGTCGATACCCCGGGGGTGCGCTCGTTCGGGCTGGGCGCGGTCTGCGCGGACCGGGTGCTGGCCGCATTCCCCGATCTTGCGCCGGCCGCGGCGGCCTGCCCTGGCGGGTGCACCCACCAGGCGGGACTCCCGGACTGCGCGCTCGACCAGGCTGTCGATGACGGACAGGCAGACCCAGGCCGGCTCGCGAGCCTGCGCCGGCTGCTCGCCGCCCGGTCCGCTACCGACCCGACATAGCCGGCCGGTCAGGTGCGGTCAGGTGCCGGTCAGGTGCCGGTCAAGTCAGACGCGACCATCCCTTCCGTACGGTAACCGCAGCCAGCGGAGAAATCCGCCGATGCCGGCCACCGCCCCGACACCCCCGCCCCGGTACGCTCGCCGCGTGACCCATGCCGCACAGACAGAATCGGATCCCGTTCACGGCGGCGTGCCGGCCGGTGTAGCCGAAAACCCGGCGAACCCTGCTGTCGACGACCATCCGGTGACCGACGATCTCGCCCTGGCCCTGGCTCTCGCGGATGCCGCCGACGCCATCACGGTGGCCCGTTTCCAGGCGGTGGACCTGCTGGTCGAGGCCAAGCCCGACGCCACCCCGGTGACCGACGCCGACACCGCGGTGGAGGCGATGATCCGCGAACGGCTGGCGCAGGCCCGGCCCGGCGACGCGGTTCTGGGCGAGGAACAGGGGCTCATCGGCGACGCCAGGCGCCGCTGGGTGGTCGACCCGGTGGACGGCACGAAGAACTTTGTTCGCGGCGTGCCGGTGTGGGGCACCCTGCTCGCCCTCGAGGTCGACGGGACGGTCGTGGTCGGCGTAGCCAGCGCGCCCGCGATGGGCCGACGCTGGTGGGCTGCGCGTGGTCACGGAGCGCACACCCGAACGGTGGCCGGCGAGATCCGTTCGCTGACCGTGTCAGCGGTGACGGACCTGGCCGATGCCTACATGTCGTTCGCCTCCATCGAGAACTGGTCGGCGGCCGGTCGGTTGGAATCCTTCATGAACCTGGTGGCGACGGTGTGGCGGACCCGCGCCTTCGGCGACTTCTGGTCGCACATGATGGTCGCCGAGGGAGCTGTCGACCTGGCCTGTGAGCCCGACGTGTCGCTGTGGGACATGGCCGCCCTGCAAGTGATCGTCGAGGAGGCCGGGGGCACCTTCACCGATCTCACGGGACGCCCCGACCCGGCCGGCGGCTCGGTTCTGACAAGCAACAGCCGGCTGCACACCCGGGCGCTGGAGATCCTGAACCAGCCGTCCATGAGTGCTCCGGGGACCGCGGCCAACGGGCGCGCGATCTGACCGATCGTCGCGCGCCCGTTGGCCTTCGAGATGACCCGTACCATCCGGCGTCCGATCGGCTTCGCCCACCGAGGGGCGCCCGCGGTGTTTCAGCGGGAGAACACCCTGGCGGCGTTCCACCGGGCGCTGGCGGGCGGTGTGGGCGGCCTGGAGACGGACGTGTGGCTCACGGCTGACGGTGTTCCGGTGTTGCATCACGACGGCGTATTCGGACCACACGGCCGGCGCCGCCGGATCAGCGAGACGCCGGCGGCAGGGCTCCCGGGGTGGATCCCGAGCCTGCCCGACCTCTACGTGGCCTGTGGCAACGACTTTGAACTGAGCCTGGATCTGAAGGACCCACCCGCCACCACGGCCCAGGCCGCACGGGCGGTGATCGAAAGCGCCCGTGCGGTGAACGCAACGGGACGGCTGTGGCTGTGCGGAAACCTGGACGCGATCCGCGTGTGGCGACCGATCATCGGACTCGATAATCGTGACAACCCCGACGCAACGGTAATGCTGGTGAACTCCGCATCCATACGGGAGATCCGTACCTACCAGGACGCAGCCGGCGAAGGCATGGAGGGCCAAAGGGCGTGTGACGATCGTCAGATCGCGCGCCCGGAGGCCGCAGTCCCTGCGGCACTGGAAGCGTACATCCGCTGTGCGGCCACAGCCGGAGCCACCGTGCTGAACCTACGTGGCAACGGCTGGTCCGCCGCGATGGTGCCACTGGTTCACGCTCGCGGACTTCTTGCGTTCGGCTGGCATGCCCAGTCGTCCCGTGCTCTTAAGCGCCTTCTTGGATTCGGCTTGGACGGGGTCTACTCCGACCACCTCGGCCGCCTTGTACGCGCCACCGACAGCGAGACAACAATCACGCGCGTACATCACGTCCAGTGATCAAAAAACAACAGTCAACCATCGCCGACCGGCAATGGCCGACACAAAACACCAATCGCTCAATTAGACCTGAACGCGGTTGCCAACGCAATCCTCAGCACTGCACAGAGTAACCAGTTCGACGCATTGGCGTGACTCCAACCGAGTTCCCGACTCACCTCGGTGAACCGAGCCGGATCACGCCCACATTTGCATCGCCGAGAGTGCATATTTCATGACTGGCACCGCTTCGCCGAACGGCTCACTCCTCGACAGCCACTTTCAGCATCTGCGCTGGAAATCCTGTCCGTTCCGCTACATGTTCGACAGAGTAACCCTGCTGTACCAGGTCACGAGCCTGCTCAAGGGTCCAGCCACGGCCAGGGTCAACCCGGCGGACGAGGACCTCGCTTGCTTGGCGACGCTCTTCCGGCCAGCTCAAACGCGCACGACGTGCCAACGGTCGACCTCCGATATATCTCTGACTTCAGTTACTACAGCGAGGATAGGCCACATTGGCGTGACCGCGCCCGACGAACTCCACGATAGCGGGCCGCGGTGTCCCAATGCGATAGCGGGTTGGAACAAAGAAGTGGCATCTGTCTCGACGATCTGGCGCGGTAGCCGGCTGAGCCGGATGAAGCGGGTAGCGTGCACGGTCAGCCAGGTGCGCACAGCCAACCGATCCGTGGTTGTTCCCTCCAGAGAACACCCCATGGCTCCTGCTCAGTATGAACCTCGGCGGGAGAGCTCGAACTGGACCCCACCCAGGACTGCACCGACGACACTCGCGATCATGGCTCTCCTCGCATACCCTGCCCTTCCCCGCGACGGGCGTCGACCGGGGTGCTCGAAGCGGCGGCGAGCGCGGTTTCCCCACCGGCGGCCGGGCTCATCCGCCGGCTCCGACGCCGGCTCCCGGCGGGCCGCTGGTCGGGATGACGCCCCTTCGAACGCATCAGATCCCGCCACTGCCTGGCCGAGTACGTTGCCGGACGGGTCGAGGACAAAAAATCCTCCAGGACCGCCCGAAAGCGCTCCGGATCACTGCGATGCGGAAAATGCCCGGCATCGGTGAAGATCTCCAAGCGGCTACCCGGCATCGCAGCCTGCAGGATCCGCGCATGTTCCGGCGGAATCACCGCGTCATGCCCACCCCAGATGATCAAAGAGGGCATTCCGGCGGCGAGGTAACAGCGGTCCAACATCGTGATTGCCTGCCCGTGTCCGTCCACTGAAGCCCGCAGCGTCCGGAGAAATGCCGCCCGAGCGGTGTCCACATGCAGGTCTTCCAGGGTGCGCATCAGGTCGTCGACATCCCGGCCCAGATCGGTGCGCAGCCAGCGCAACGCCCGGGTCACCGCCCAGCCGAGGTGGCGCACGGATGCCGTGGTGAGCAGTGAGAGCACCGGTCCTGAACCCGGAATCGCCGCGAGCCGTAGCAGTGGATGGATGTCGGAACGCACCCCGCCGGTGGCTACCAGCACCACCCGCTCACACCGTTCGGGAAACTGATAGGCGAACTGCATGGCCACCCCACCCCCCAGGGAGTGGCCGACCACCGTCACCCGATCGATGCCGAGTACCGTCAGAAGGTCACGCATTCCGCAGGCGTATCCGCCAATAGAATAATCACCGCGAGGCTTGTCCGACCGGCCATGGCCGAGGAGATCCGGAGCAATCACCGTTCGGCTCCGGGCAAGCAACGGAATGAGGTCGGCCCAGGTCTGCGAGCTGTCTCCGATCCCGTGGATGAGCAGCAACGCCGGGCCGCGCCCAGCGCGGATGTAGGCCCGACGATATCCGTGCACGGTCACGTACCGTGTGGCATAGCGAGAAGTGCCCGGCGGGTGGGCCCGGTCCGTCTCCACGCGATCCGCGGTGCCGGTCATGCCATCCTGACACTCCGCGGGCATGCCTGCCAGGTCATGTGCAACGCGGATACGATTTTCGCGCATAGCCGCCCTCCGACCACTCAACCAGGCCGGCCGGCGGACAAAGCAGACAACAAAGCCACCGGTCAGGTCCTGAAACCTCGTCTTCGGCCGGCTGGGGCCCTTCATGTCTCGACCGCGCGGCTGGCCGGTCAGAACTCGATGTTGCTCATCACGTGCTTGATCCGGGTGTAGTCCTCAAGGCCGTAGACCGACAAATCCTTCCCGTATCCGCTCTTCTTAAAGCCTCCATGCGGCATCTCGGCCACCAACGGAATGTGGGTATTGATCCATACACAGCCGAAGTCCAGCCGGCGGGCGACCCGCATCGCCCGAGAATGATCACGCGTCCACACGCTGGACGCGAGCCCGTATTCAACCCCGTTCGCCCAGGCGACGGCCTCGTCCTCGGAGCTGAACCGCTGAACCGTCACAACCGGTCCGAAGATCTCACGCTGGATCAGCTCGTCCTCCTGACGCAAGCCCGCGACAACCGTCGCCGGGTAGAAGAACCCAGAGCGGTTCATCGGTGCCCCACCGGTGAGCACCTGCGCATGCCTGGGCACGCGATCCACCATCGCGTGGACGCGACCGAGCTGACCGACGTTGTTCAACGGACCGTAGGCTGCGTCCGGTTCGTCCGGAGCGCCCGTTCTGGTCGCCCGTGCCTGTTCAGCCAGAGCTACAACAAGATCGTCGTAGACGCCGGGCGCGGTCAGAATCCTGGTGGCGGCGGTGCAGTCCTGACCGGCGTTGAAATAGGCGGCACCCGCGATCCCCGCTGCGGCCGCAGCGACATCGACGTCGTCGAAGACGATGACCGGTGCTTTGCCCCCAAGCTCCAGGTGGACCCGTTTGAGGGTGTCAGCGGCTGCCCGGGCAACCTCCATCCCGGCCCGGACGCTGCCGGTGATCGACGCCATCGCCGGCACCGGGTGAGCGATCAGGGCCCGGCCGGTGTCCCGATCGCCGCATACCACGTTGAGGACACCCGCAGGAAGGAACTCGGCTGCGATCTCGGCCAGCAGCAACGTGCTGACCGGGGTCGTCTCCGACGGCTTGAGCACAACGGTGTTGCCCGCGGCGATCGCCGGCGCGAACTTCCACACCGCCATCATCAGCGGGTAGTTCCAGGGGGTCACCTGTGCGCAGACGCCCACCGGCTCACGACGTACGAAACTTGTGTGCCCGGCCAGGTACTCGCCGGCCGAGCGCCCGTCAAGCAGCCGAGCGGCACCGGCGAAGAAGCGGATCTGGTCCACCGTCGGTGGAATCTCCTCAGCCAGGGTGAGCGCGATCGGCTTCCCGGTGTTCTCGCACTCTGCCCGGACGAGGTCGTCTGCGCGTTCCTCGATGGCATCGGCGAGCTTGAGCAGAGCCCTGGCCCGCTCGCTCGGTGTGGTGTCGCGCCAGGATTCGAACGCATCCGACGCCGCGCGCACCGCCACGTCCACGTCGGCCGGCCCGGACACGGGTGCCTCGGCGAAGACCACTGCCGTGGCCGGGTTCACCAGAGGCATCGTTCGCCCGTCGAGAGCGGCGACACCGGCGCCGCCGATGAAATTTGTGAGGATCCTGTCCATACA
The DNA here is from genome assembly GCF_963555885.1 of Protofrankia sp. Cr2. NCBI lineage: Bacteria > Bacillati > Actinomycetota > Actinomycetes > Frankiales > Frankiaceae > Protofrankia > Protofrankia sp. Cr2. Next base: position 7,216 of record NZ_CAUVXG010000050.1, on the reverse strand, counting down.
CACTCCGCTGACCAGCACGGATGGAACGGGGCCACGCCGCAGGACTGTCGACTCCTAGCGCCTGTCTCAGCGAAAAGGCCGCTAACCAGCAGACTAGACCATCGATTGCGTGCCAGGCAGAAGAATTTACCGCAAAAACCATACCGAACCACGCATTCAACGTCATGCCCACGCCAGACTCACCAGACTCACCAGACTCACCGGCTTACCGTTGCATCAGCGAGGTCGTGGGCCATGGCCGCGAAGGCGTCCAGGTAGCGGTCGACATCGGCGTCTGAGTGCTGCACCGACAGTGTCCACTCCTCCTCCCGGCCTGGAGCCATCAGGACGCTGCGATTGGCGTTGTAGAGCCAGGCGAGCTCCGGCAGAGCCGGGTTCTGATGCGCCATGAATGACGTATAGTCCCGGATCGGGGCATCGGCGAAGTGCACACACCCCTTGGAGCCGATACCGACCGTGTAGCCGGGTAGCTCGTGGCGTCGGAGGATCTCATCGCAGCCGGCGATAAGCCGGTCGCCCAAGCGGTCGAGATGGACATATGCGTCCGGGGTGAGGACCTCGAACAGGCTGGCGCGTGCGGCGGCCATGGTCAGCGGGTTGCCGTTGAACGTCCCCACCTGTTTGACCCGGTCGGAGGCGACGACCGCCATGATGTCGGCCGTGGCACCGACAGCCCCGGACGGCAGCCCGCCACCGAGCGCCTTGGCCAGGGTGACCATGTCCGGGCGCACACCGAACCGTTCGGTCGCTCCCCCGGGTGCCACGCACAGGCCGGTCTTGACCTCATCGAAGATCAACACTATTCCGTGCCGGCGGGTGATGTCCCGGACGGCCTCCAGATAACCGGGTTCGGGCAGGACCACGCCGAGGTTCATCATGGCCGCTTCCATGATCACACAGGCTGGCGGGCGTCCCTCGGCCACCAATGCCTCGATCCGGCGTTCCATGGCCGGGGCATCGTTGAACGGAACCGGCACGGTCAGGTCGACCACTGCCGACGGGATGCCTTCGCCGTAGGCGAGCGACGCCATGTGATCGACAGGGCCGATGTCGTCATATGCAGTTCCGATCGAGACCATCACATAGTCGTGATGACCGTGATAGGAACCGAAAATCTTGATAATCGTCTCGCGTCCGGTCAGCGCCCGAGCGATCCGGATCGCGTCCATGGTCGCTTCCGAGCCTGAATTGACATAGCGCCACTGCGGCAACCCGAAACGACGGGCCAGCTCCTCGCTGACGATCACTGAATCCTCGGTCGGCATCGCGAAGTGGCTACCCAGCCCGATCCGCTCACGCACGGCGTGGACGATCGCAGGATGCGCATGCCCCTGCACCATCGAGCCGAAACCGTTGTGGAAGTCGGAATACTCGTTTCCGTCCACGTCCCACACCAGCGAACCCCGCCCGTGCGTCAGGTAGATCGGCCAGGGGTCGCGAGCCTGATAGGACGACGGCACGCCACCGGTCATCGATTGACGTGCCCGGGAGTGCATCGCCTGGGAGCCGGGCGTGCGTTCAGCCAGCCGGCGCTCCTCCCGCTCGGCGAGGGCGCTCGTCCGCTCGGCGGAGCCGACGGGGCCGACGGGGCCGGTGCGGTCGGCGGGTGAAGCGCCTGCCCTCGACTCAGCTGTCGTTCCGCTCATACTCCCCGCATCCCTTCCGGTAGTCAGGTACGGAAAGCCTAAGTGGTCGGCACTAGGTGCGCGGCGTCGCGGGGCCGGGGCACGCACCTCGCGGTACACGCATCCCAGCCCCACGCCTCGATCCACACCCCTGTTTCCGGATGCTCTAACCCGATCAGCTCATCGACAAGGAAATCCATGGAACACGCCAGGACGAGAAATGTCGGCTCCACACCGACTATTCCCCTTCGCGCAGTCTGAGGGCCTCTTTTGAATGTTCGGTCCGGACGATCGTCCGTGCGATCAACCGTCCGTGCGATCAACGCCCAACCGGACAAAATATTTGAAACAGACTCCATGATACGGGAGACCGAGACGCTCGGCAACCTGCTCCTGGTGAAGCAACCTCATATTCAGGCCGTGCACCGACCGCAACGGTTACATACAGGCGCCGTCCGCCGCGAGAATGGTTGTCCACGAGTCAGCGTGGAACGTCCATGAGAGGGGCCGGATCGCTGTGCACATCACACCGCCAGGAACCGACGATTGCGCCGCCGGTGTCGATCGGACCACGGCGCTACCGCCGCTGCTGCACCCGTTCGCGCGCCCGGCGGCGACCCGGGATTCGTTCATCCGCATCGTCTCCGGCAAGGGCGCGCACGTTGTGGACGACTCCGGTCGGCGCTACGTCGACGCCATGGCGAGCCTGTGGTACTGCGCGGCCGGACACGGTCGCGAGGAGATCATCGAAGCGGTGGCGACGCAACTGCGGCAACTCGACGCCTTCCATCTGTTCGAGCGGTTCACCAACCCGGCGGCCGACGCGCTCGCCGAACGACTCGCCGCGCTGGCGCCCATGCCGGGCGTCCGGGTGTTTCTGACCTGCGGCGGATCGGAAGCGGTGGACACGGCCATGAAGATCGCCCGCCTGGCACACGCAGTCGCCGGAGAACCGGAGCGGGCGATCATCATCAGCCGATCGCCGAGCTACCACGGCGTCACCTACGGCGGCATGAGCCTGACCGGCCTTCCAGCGAACCGGGCCGGCTTCGGCCCGGGTGTCGGCGACATCATCCAGGTGGACAAGGACGATCTGGACGCCGTGGCCGCGATCATGGCGAGCAAGCCCGGTCGGGTGGCCGCGGTCATCGCGGAGCCCGTGATCGGGGCGGGCGGCGTGTATCCGCCACGCCCCGGATATCTCACGGGCCTGCGGGACCTGTGCGACGCGCACGGCGTGTTCCTGATCCTCGACGAGGTGATCACCGGGTTCGGTCGGCTGGGCAGCTGGTTCGGTGCCCGGCACTTCGGCGTCCGGCCTGATCTCGTGACCTTCGCGAAGGCCGTGACCAGCGGCTACCAGCCCCTCGGCGGAGTACTCGTCGGCCCTGCGGTGCACGAGCCGCTACGCCGGCCGGACGTGGTGCTGCGCCACGGCGGCACCTACTCCGGGCATCCGGCGGCATGCGCGGCTGCGCTGGCCAACATCGCCGTACTCGAAACCGAAGGGCTGCCAGAACGGGCGTCGGTGATCGGCGAGCGCCTCGAGGCGGGACTGCACGCGGTCGCGGCCGCGCACGGTCTCCCCGACGTCCGCGGCCACGGCGCGATGTGGGCGGTGGACCTGCCCGACGGCCTGGCCGCCGCGGAGATCCGCGATCGCATGCTCACCCACGGCGTCATAGTCCGGCCGCTCGGTTCCTCGACGTTGGCATTCTGCCCGCCGCTGGTCATCGACCTCGCAGACGTGGACCTGGTTTCAACCGCTCTCGACGCGGCGCTTGCACGACGGTGAACGCCGCTGCGGACGACCTACAGCTCACTTGACGACGATATATCGGCCGTATATCAGCTGTATATGGATGATAATTATCAGGTCTGGTAAATCGGCTGGAACAGGGCATTCCACTCAGCGGCCTCCGTCCTGTCCAGAACCCGGTAGCGGCGCAGGCGGGCGAGATCTGCACGGGTGGGAAAAACCAGCGAGCTGTTGGCCGTGGCGGTCAGTTGCGCCCGCTGGTCACCAGTGACCGCGACCGCGTCCCGCAGGATCCGGTCACGGGCGAACGGGACGGGCGTGATGTAGTTGATTCCTTCGGCCAGCTTCGCGGCGACGTCAGTCTGGTACGCGAAGTCCATAAATGTGATCGCATCCACCGGATGCGGTGCGGTGACCGGGATGCACATGCTGTCCGTCCAGAGGATCCCGCCCTCATCCGGGACGACGAAACGCAGGTCCGCGCCTTCGGAATTGGCCTGGAAGATATCGCCGGACCACGCCATGGAAAGCCACACATCTCCTTTCTTGAGTGGCTCGATGTAGTCCTGCTGGTAGTAGTTGTGGACGATACGATCAGCACGCTGCCTGCGCAGGGTGTCCGCGGCTTTGCGCCAGTCCGCCGGGGTCGAGGTTTCCGGCATGATCCCCAGCCCGACCAGGGTGAAGTTCGGCAGATCCCGGACGTCGCCGAACATCCCGACCCGGCCGGCGAACGTCGGGTCGAACAGGTCACTGAAACTCCTGATCTCACGGCCGGTACGGTTCGGGTCGTAGGCGATCCCCGTGATTCCCGACTGCCAGGCGACCGTGAACCTGTTGTCCCGGTCGTAGGAGGGATTCACGACGGTCGCGTCTGCGTTGGCGAAGAAGGTGGGCAGCCGATTCCTGTCCAGCGGTGCCAGGTAGTTCAGCCGGATGAGCTCCGCGAGCACCTGGCCGTTGGTGATCACCATCAGATCGTGGCCGATCGGGCGGCCTGCCTCGAGTAACGACCGGCAGCCCGCGTAGAACGACTCGTCGTTGTCAATGACCTCCCGGTAGGAGACCGTGATTCCAGTCGTCCTGGTGAACAGATCGAGCGTCGGATGCCCATCCTTCTGGCCGGGAAACGTGTCGATGTACAGCGGCCAGTTCGCGAAGTCCAGATGGCCCGCTCGGGTCCTACCGGCCCAGAAGTCGGCGACGGTGTGTGCAGGCAGAGCGCTCGGTCCCGCCGGCACCGGTGGCGGGTCCGCCTTCTGCGAGCCGCACGCGGCCAGCAGAGAACCGCCTCCCGCCAGCATGCCGGACAGGCGGAGAAACTCCCGCCGTCCAAGGGACGCCTCGACGCCCGCGTGTCCCGAGCGCGGCGGGGCTGCCTGCTGGAAGGCCGTCCGCGGCCTGGTCAGGCCACGGATCAGGGCAGAGTGATACAGATCATTACGATCATTCCCGGATACGTCAGCGGTGGGTCGTTCGGACATCGTTGACATCACACCCCTTCTCTTACGAGCTGTCGGTAACAGCAGATCTACTGTTCGCATATAATGATCAAGATTCCCGTCAGCAATATTCAACTGTGCGTCTGTATCGTCACTCTCAGGACCACAACGTGGCCGAACGTCGCCAGGACGACAGCGTGGCTCCGCCGCGATCGCGAGGATCCCGGTGAGCCGGTCGTGTTCTCGACGTCCGACCAGGGCAACCCCGACCGACCAACGGGAGTCCAACAAGTGCGTCTGCCAGGACCAACTCGGTTCGGGAGGAGTGGATGACCATGGCGCTGGTGCACCACGATCCGCATGACGGTGTCCTGACCACCCGGATCGGCCAGGCAGAGATCACTGTCCGGCCGGAGCCGCCCGCCGCCGCGGGGCAGGCGGCGGTGATCCTGTTGCGGTTGGACGCGCCCATGCTCGACGCGCTGGCCGCCGCCTACCTGACGCCCGAGGAAGCCCGCACGCTCGCCGAGGTACTGCTCCGATCAGCCGACCTCCTGCGGCCAGCGAGCCCATGGCGAACCCCGCGACCCTGAGCCCGCCGCCGATGCTCGGAGAAAACCCGGGGAAAACCCGGGGGAAGTCCAGCCGTCGAAAGTCCGGTGAAACCACCCGGGTCGGCCCCCACGGTGTTCCTCTAGCGTCGTGCTCGCCAGAAAGGACGGAAGCCCGATCATCTCAGGGCGCTACCGAAGGATCTACCCATGCCGTCAGACGAAAGCTTTACTTCGAATCCGGATGTCGCACAGCAGTGCGGTGTCATCAATCCCTACCCGCTGGCCGAGGTTATTGCCGGACGGCGTATCGACTGGAATTCCGTCACGGACCGGCGATCGCTGCTCGAGGACCTCCTCCAGACTCCCTACGAGGAACTTTTCGATCCAGTACACGAAGGTCCGCTTTATACCGGCCTCCAGCTCGATGCCAACCTGCGCCTCCAGCCGGCGCGCTCGCCGTTGCTCGACGCCGAGACAGTCGTGCGTGTCAACGACCTGGAACTATCGGTTGATCTGGCCCAGGGTGTCGAGATACTCGGCGACCTGGGTACGAAGTTCGGTACCGACGACATCAGCGGCATACCCGTCCTACGCGCCGAGTCCGGGCCGGGCAACCGCCTCCTGTTAACCCTCCGCGTACCGGAAAAAGACCGGTTGCGGCGTCTCGCGCACGTCCTGACGGCCGACATCGTGCGTACCGTGAGCTACGACCCGCAGTCAGCTGGGAATGCGAACAGCTGGACCCCACCGGGCGCGCAGTGGGCGGATGCGGGCACCTTCTTCAACGAAACCGCCGAGTACTTCGACCCGGTTCAGGGTGCCGTGGCGAACTGCTACTACATCGCGGCGCTCGCAGCGGTGGCCTGGGCAACGCCGTTTTCGATCAGACAGCTGACGAGGGCGACCGGATCGGCGCAGCAGTCCTTCGTCGACATGGTGCACTTCTACAAGCCGAACAGCGGCGGCGCGGTCGATCGGGACGTCGAGGTGACCGAGGCAGTGCCGTTGAGCAACGGCGGCGGATTCATCTACTGCCGGTCGAGCGAAGCCGGTGAGATCTGGCCGGCCGTCTACGAGAAGGCATACGCAAAGCTCAAGACCGGAACCTCCAGCGATCAACCGAACATAACGGCCACTGCCTGGGGCGACTGCGTCTTCGCCACCGCCCAGCTCACCGGCGGAAACACGTCTTATTACGACACGGCGAGTCGATCAGGCGACCAGCTGTGGGACATCGTCCGCTCGAACTCGCTGAGCTACCGTACATTCCGGCCAATGACCGCCTGGACATATTCCACGGGATCGGCCAGTCCGCAGAAGAATGTGTACGCGGACACGAACATCGTCGCTTCACATTGTTATACAGTGCTCGGTTGGGCATATCGTGACAATCGTAAGTACCTGGTACTGCGGAATCCGTGGGGCAACACCGAGCCGACGGTCGGGGTCCTCAGCGGTACGACGTTTATGTACGACATAAGCTGGTGGCGCCCGATCGCACTGGCACCGAACGACGGGACATTCGGAATCGAGGCTAGCACCTTCCAAAAGTATTTTGCCGGGATCGGCGTGGCCGCGTAACCACCAACGGATCCGGATAGTAACCGGTGGTTTCCAGCGACTTAGAGCGCCCGACAATAGGGATGTTGATCAAGGAGCGGGGCTGGGGTGCGTAGATCGCGAGGCAGAGGAGGGAGGCACCCTGGTTGTGGGTGTCGACCGACGACAACACGGCGAGATGCGTGCCCGGCCCGTCGGATTTATCACCCAAAACAGCCCACTAGGTTGCAAAGAGTGCTCTATCGCCTGCAATGGATCCAGCGGCGGTCGGGCTGA
>NZ_CAUVXG010000049.1:26150-34542 GCF_963555885.1 Protofrankia sp. Cr2 | reverse complement strand
ACCCAGCTCCGCGAGCTCGGGCTGTGACTGCCAGCCGCGCTCTGCCACTGATCATGCGGTCGCGCACTGGCTCGTCCTAGGATGGAAGGCGGTGTTGCCGGTGGGGTGTCGGATGTCAGGTGGATGCGTCGCGAGGCGGAGGAGACCCAGAGCGTCACCAGGGCTCAATGCTTGGCGAGCACCTCGATGGCTGTTGCCAACTGCTCGCGAAACCGGGCCAGGTCCGGCTGGCTGAAGGCGGCAGCCAGCCGCTGCTCGACGGCGACGGCCTGTTCGTCGGCGCGGCGGAGCAGGGCCGAGCCCGCCCTGGTCAGTCTGATCAGCAGGACCTTCCCGTGATCGGGTGACGGGGTCCGGCTGACCAGGGCGCGCTGCTCGAGAAGCGTGATCACGGAGTTCATCGCCTGAGCGGTGACCCCCACGAGCCGCGCGAGCCGCGCGCTCGAGACCCCGGGGTTCTCAGTAAGCAACAGGAGAGCCGAGTACTGGGGCACGGTGAGGTCGAAGGGGTGTAGGACTCGGCTCTTCTCGGCTATCAGCGCCTGTTCGGCCTGCTTGATAAGGGTGCCCAGGCGTTGCTCGAACGGAAGGACGGACTCCCCTGCCGGCATGCTTCCTCCTCCCAGGACCCGGTGCTACCTGTACGAAGACCGTCTGACGCCCTTCCGAGGTGACCGTCGCCGAGATCGCGCGCGCCCAGGCGATCCACCCGGTCGCTTCCGTCCAGTCCGAGGCATCTCTGTGGTCCCGCGAGATACAGGACAACGGCGTTCTGGCCTACACCGCCGCCCACGGCATCGCCCTGCTGCCGTTCTCCCCGCTGGGCCGCGGCTTCCTGACCGGAGCCATCCGCACCACCGCGGACCTGCCACCCGGCGACTGGCGCCACGGCAACCCGCGCTTCCAGCCCGCCGAGATCCACGCCAACCAGCGCCTCGTCGACACCGTCCGGACCATCGCCGCTCGGCTCGGCGCCACCCCCGCGCAGGTCGCCCTCGCCTGGCTGCTCACCCTCGGCCCTCACGTCGTCCCGATCCCCGGCACCAAGAACGCGGCCCGCCTCACCGAGAACGCGGCAGCCGCCGACCTGAGCCTGCCCGACGACGCCCGCAAGGAACTCGACAGCCTGCCCGCCCCCGCTGCCGCCCGCTACTGACCTGCCGCCGACAAACTCGTCCTCCGCACCGCCGACTGAGACCACGCCACCCGGCCGTCCACCCGACCTCATGAAGTAGTCAGCCGGCGGCGGCCAGCGGGAGGACAACCCGAAGCGCTATGTCCATTCCTCTGCATGGCATTACCAGGTGCCGCCCGGGCCCATTTGCCCGGGCGGCGCCTGGGGGCAGGATCTGTCACCGCTGAGTAGGCCATGGGCGCGGTGCCGTGGTTGCCCCCGGTCCGTTTCCCATGGCCTCTCGCCGCACCCGCCGTGCGCCTTTCAACGCAACGGGCGCTCCCCGGCGTCTGCCGTTATGCGGGTCGTGGGGTCCAGGGGTTAGGGATGCGGCTTCCGCGGTAGCGGTACCGGGTGACCGGTCTCGCCGCGATGCGCCGTAGTTCGATGTCGCCCGCGCTGATCGGTAGCCACCGCCCGGCGGGGGTGGTGAACCGGGCGCGGACGTCTTTCCATCCCCAGCGGTGCCGTACCTGCAACATTCGGACGACCCGCCACCAGGCGAAGCTGTCCAGCATGGCGAACACGTTCTTCGCCACGGCATGCTGGAAGTAGTTGGCCCACCCGTGCGTGACCATGTTCAGCCCGGTCAGCACGTACTCCAGGTCCCGTTGCGATGTCCTGGGGGTCAGGGCGCGGATCTTCGCTTTCACGGACCGAATTGCCCGGTCAGCGACGAAGGTATATACGTGCCGTTTGTTCGTCCCTTGTTTGATGCGTCGCTGGATGCGGAACCCCAAGAAGTCGAACCCCCTGTCGAGATGCGTGACGCGGGTCTTCTCCTCAGACAGCCGGAGCCCTACCCTCGCGAGCACCTGGACCACCTCCTCGCGTAGTGCGTGAACGTCGGACTCGGCCCCGTGCACCAGCACCACGAAGTCGTCCGCTTATGCCGAGGGCCGGGTTATGCCGACCTGCCCGGCGGATGCCCTGGTCGGGACGGTGGGTGGCTTGCTGGTGTCGGCATAATCCTGCGGGGTGGGCGGGTGGTCTGTCTGTCTGGAGTGGTCAGTGTTTTCCTCCAGACAGGTGGATGATCATGGGGATGGGTGTGGATCCGGGCTGCGTGCAGCCGGACGTGGCGTTGGTTGAGGAGTTCCGCGGCTGGCTGGACCGGGAACGGGGTCTGTCGCCGGTGTCGGTGCGCTGCTATGCGAAGCAGTCGAAGGCGTTCCTGGCTGGGATCGGCGGGGCGGGGGCGGTCAGTGGCCTGGACGCGGGCAGGGTGATCGCGTTCATGGTGGCCTGGACGCAGGACCGCAACACGTGGTCGGCGAAGGCGATGGTGACGTCGCTGCGGGCGTTCCTGCGGTTCGCGCACGCGACGGGGCGGACGGCGGTCCCGCTGGCGGGGGCAGTTCCCGCGGTCGCGTCGTGGCGGATGTCGGCTCTGCCCCGCGGTCTGAAGGCCTCGGAGATCGAGCGGCTGCTGGCCGGCTGTGACCGGGACACGGCGGTCGGGCTGCGGGACTACGCGGTCCTGTCCCTGCTGGCCCGGCTCGGCCTGCGGAGTGCCGAGGCCGCCGGGCTACGGCTGGACGACATCGACTGGCGGGCGGGCGAGATCGCCGTTACCGGCAAGGGCAGCCGGACCGAGCGGCTCCCGCTGCCGGCCTCGGCAGGGGCGGCGCTCGCCGCCTGGCTGACGGGCGGCCGGCCGCGGTGCGAGTCACGGTCGGTGTTCGTGACGGTGCGCAGGCCCTACCGGCCGCTGACACCGGAATCGGTCCGGGCCGTGATGGGCAGGGCCTGCGAGCGGGCCGGGCTCGAGCGGCGGGGCACTCACCGGTTCCGGCACGCGCTGGCGACCGAGATGCTGCGGGCCGGGGCGTCGCTGCCCGAGGTGGGGCAGGTGCTGCGGCACCGCAGCCAGCTGTCGACCTCGCTCTATGCCAAGGTCGACCAGAACGCGCTGCGCCCGCTGGCGCGCCGGTGGCCGGGAGCCGGCCAGTGAGCGGGCTGCGGGCAAGGGCCGGGGAGTACCTGGCCATGCGCAGAGCCCTGGGGTTCAAGCTGGAAAGCCAGGGGCCGCGGCTGATGAGCTTCGTCCGCTTCTGCGAAGACCGCGATGCCACCGCGGTGACCACGGACCTGGCGGTGGAATGGGCGACCTCGACCGGCAGCGACCACGAGGCCTACCAGGCCCGCCGCCTCGACGTGGTGCGGATCTTCGCCCGCCACCTGCAGCCGCTGGACCCGGCCACCGAGATTCCGCCCGCCGACGTGCTGGACCGCCGCCAGTGGCGGATCCCGCCCTACCTCTACTCCCCGCAGGAAGTCACCGCCCTGATGAGCGCGGCCGGCAGGCTCCGGCCGGCGATCCGCGCGGCGACCTGGCGGACGTTCATCGGCTTGCTGGCCGTGACCGGCATGCGCCAAGGCGAGGCATGCCGCCTCGGCCGCGACGACGTCGACCTGAACGCCGAGACGATCGTGATCGAGGACTCCAAGTTCGGCAAGTCCCGCATGGTGTTCCTGCACCCGACCACGGCCGCCGCCCTGCGTGTCTACGCGCGGGCCCGGGACGAGGCGTTCCCGAAGACGGGCACGTTCCTCGTCAACAGCCTGGGCCGGCCGCTGGACCGGCGCAACACCCCCAAGACGTTCGCGGAGCTCGTGACAGCGGCGGGCATCAAGGCACCGCCCGGGCAGCGGGCCCCGCGGCTGCACGACCTGCGGCACGTCTTCACGGTCGCGACGCTGCTGGACTGGTATCGCGACGGCGCCGACGTCCAGGCCCGCCTCCCGGCCCTGTCCACCTGGCTAGGGCATATCGATCCGAAATCCACATACTGGTACCTCTCGGCCGTCCCCGAGCTCCTCGCCCTGGCCGCCGCAAGGCTAGAACCCGCCGGGCAGGAACAGGCGGCATCGTGACGGACCTGGCCCCCGTCCTGCAGGGGTTCTTCACCGACCGGCTGGCCCGGCAGAAGAAGGCCAGCCCGAACACCGTCGCCGCCTACCGCGACACCTGCCGGCTCCTGCTCGCCTTCGCCCAGGGCAAGACCGGCAAACCGCCCAGCTCCCTCAGCCTCGCCGACCTGAACGCCACGCTCATCGGGGAGTTCCTGCATCACCTTGAAGAACAGCGAGGGAACGGAACCGCCACCCGCAACGCCCGCCTGGCCGCGATCCACTCGCTGTTCAAATACGCCGCTCCCAAAGCTCCCGAGCACGCCGCCGTGATCAGCCAGGTCCTGGCGATCCCACCGCGGCGGCGCGAGCGGGCGATCGTCAGCTACCTCACCGCCGAGGAGATCGACGCGCTGGTCGCGGCACCCGACCGCGGCACCTGGCACGGCCGCCGCGACCGGTCCCTGCTCCTGCTCGACGTCCAGACCGGGCTGCGCGTCTCCGAACTCACCGGCCTGAACAGGCAGGACATCCACCTCGGCGCCGGCCCGCACGTCCGCTGCCACGGCAAGGGCCGCAAGGACCGGGCCACCCCACTCACCACCCAAACCGTCAAGGTCATACGGACCTGGCTCGCCGAGCTCAGCCCCGACCCGGACGGCCCGTTGTTCCCCACCCAGCCCGGCGGCAGGCTCTCCCGTGACGCCGTCGAGCGCCTCGTCGCCAAGCACACCGCCACCGCCGCGGACACCTGCCCGTCGATCAAGGACAAGCACGTCACCCCACACACGCTGAGACACTCCGCAGCCATGACGCTGCTGAAAGCCGGAGTCGACACCTCCGTCATCGCCCTCTGGCTAGGTCACGAAGGGACCGAAACAACCCAGACCTACCTTCACGCCGACATGACCATCAAGGAGCAAGCCCTCGCCCGCGTCCAACAGCCCGGCACCAGCCCCGGCCGCTACCGGCCGCCGGACAGCCTGCTCACCTTCCTCGACAACCTCTAGCCACCGCCAGCACCCACCGGGTTATGCCGCCCCCACAACGAGGACCTGCCTGACACGCACGCCCTCCAGCAGTCTGGTCGGCATAACCCGCTCCTCGGCATAAGCGGACTTATGCCGACCTCGGCATAAGTCCGCGTAACGGACCAGCCGCCACGTCGGAAGCCCTTGCTCTCGCCTGCGCCCCCGCTTATAGTCGGTGGACATCGCCCCGCCGGGCTTCCACGGGCCGTGCAGATGCTCATCGAGCACTGACAGAGCCACGTTAGCCAACAACGGAGAAAGAATGCCACCCTGCGGCGTGCCGGTGTGCGTCGCCCTGTTCTCGCCAAGTTCCGTGAGGACCCCGGCCTTCAAGAACGCCTTGACCAGCGCCAGTACACGTTTGTCCTTGACCCGCCGCCGGACCCGGTCCATCAAAGCGACATGCCCGATTTCGTCGAAGCATGCCTCGATGTCCGCGTCCAGTACCCAGTGATAACCCCGGGTTCCGTAGAAGTGGATCTCGGCCACCGCGTCCTGAGCCCGCCTCCGGGGCCGGAAGCCATACGACACGGGCTCGAAGTCAGCCTCGAAGATCGGCTCCAGCACCAGCTTCAGCGCGGCCTGAACGACCCGGTCGGCGACCACGGGTATTCCCAGCCGCCTGACCTTCCCCGACCCACCCGGCTTCGGGATCATACGCTCCCGCACCGGCAACGGCCGGAAAGTTCCTCCTTTCAGTTGGGCACGCAGGTCGTTCAGGAATCCGGGCACCCCGGCTTCGCGGATATCGGCGACCTTCAGGCCGTCGACCCCGGCGGTCCGGGCACCCTGGTTGCCCGCGACCCGGGCAAACGCCACGATCAGCGTCGCCGGGTCATACACAAAGTTGAACAGGTCATCGAACCGGCGGTCAGGATCAACCGCCGCCCAACGGTGAAGTTTGGCCTGCATCCCCGATACCCGCACGAGCGACCTCACGGTCGCCCTCGCACGGCGCACCGCCATTCGGCGGCGCATCTTCCGGCATCACAGTCTCCATCCCTTCGCGATACCGCTGCCGCCCTTCCCCATGTGCACAGGCTCTCCCTGGCTCGGAGTACTACGGCGACTCCGCCCCACCCCACCGGTTCGGCAGTCGGTGCGCCTATCCCGGACGGATGGCTGGATGCCTACCCGGCCGGGATCCCGCGCGAGGTGGTTCCCACGTTCACTATGCTTCGTTTGTCGGAGTAGGAGCCCGACTGTGTCCCAGCGGCCTCGCCATGGGTACGCCGCAGACATTTCCCATAGCCTCCGGATCGGCTTTTGAATACCTAACCGGAGTTCCCTCCGTAACGGTAAACAGAGGGACGCACTGCGTCCGGCCCATATCCACCAGGTTGGAGCCGGTGTCAAGGTTGAGGGACGTAAACGCCGGTTCCTCGCGTACTCCTCTCCGTCTCGCTCGCCGGACCCGCGCCATCTGGCGGTGCTGGCACGTCCCGGCTTTGTCAGGGCTGCTCCCGCCCTCCCCGGCACCACCCGGATCAGGCTGCCCTCAGCTACCCCGACCTGCTGCGACAGGCCGAAGGCGAAGGTCTTCCACCTCCACTCGAAACACAGCGCCTCGTGGCGCAAACCGGAATCTTGGCAGAGCCGATTTCTTGACACTCCCCATTCCGCCGCACCCGTGCGTGTCCGTTTCTGGATAGTCCGGAACTCCGATCGCGATGGTGACGCGTCGGTGACGATCGGATGACGTCGCCCCGTGCATGCTTTCGGGCCTACGGACAGGGCGTTCTGGCTCACCCTTTCGGGAAGGAATCGTCGTGGATTTCGCCGACTCCGTGCTCGTCCGGCTGGGCGACCCCGCCAGCCGGGGCGCGGTCTTCGATGACGCGTCGCTCGCCAACTTCGTCGCGGCGGCGTACGACACCGAGGCGATGCCGGTTGGCCCGCCGTACGGAGCGGTGTTCGACGACCTGACAGTTGGGTACGCGGCGCCGCCCGTCGCCGTCGCCGAGGGCGATTGGATGGGTACCGGCGGGACGGACCGCACCGAGCTGCGGGTGCGGCTGCACGGCGTCGGTCAGTCGACGCTGCGGATTGACGCGCTGTGGCGGGGCAGCCTCGTAGTCCGGACGTCCGCCGCCCGGGACCGCGTCGAGGCGCTCGAGGTCGGCGTGCCGTCGTTCGACGTCGACCCCGACATCATCGCGGCCCTCGGCGCGCTGCCCACCGACCCAGCGCAGCTGGAAGCGCAGCGGCGTACCCGGGTCGTCGCCCGGCTGCGCGCTGGCCTGCACCAGCCCGCGGCGTTCACCGACGCGCACGTGGAACGGCTGCTCGCAAGCGCCGGCGCGCAGAGCGTGTCGGACCTGGTCACCCACCTGCGCGGGCAGGAGGCGACCGCAACCGTCCAGGTGCGGTACGCGGCCCCACCCGCCACCCCGCCGACGCCGAGGACGCTGCCGTTCGCCGCGGCGGTCTTCGTCCGCGACACCAACTTCTCCCTGGCGACTCTGCTCGTGGAGAGCCGGCTCGCCCGGACCCGCGCCGAGGAGCTCGGGCTCGACGTGCCGGCTCCCGACGACGTCCGGCGCCGGCACCGGATGGTCGCCGTCTGGGTCGTACCTGAGGCGACCTTCGACGACGCGGGCTGGCCCGGTGGCGACGGCGGCACACCGGCGCAGCGCCGCGCCGCGCGGCTCGCCCGAGCCGGTCAGTGGCTCGCCGCCGAGGGCATCGGGCTCGCGGCGGTGGCCTGACCGCCGAAAAGCATGACGTCAGCACCGCTGAAGCCAGGGAGGGATCCGTGCCAATCACCGCAGCATTCCCGTTCATCGAGGTCAGGGTCGTGTCGCCGGCGCCACCCACGGCGCAGCGGTCGCCCGGCGTCATCGCCGTGGTCGGCAAGACCCCGTCGACCGCCGACGGCGGCTCGGCCGCGGTCAACACGCCTGTCCGCATCGAGACCCTCGATGACGCGGTCGTCCAATTCGCCCGGCGGCAGGCGGGCAACGTCGTCCGCAACGCCCTCTACAACTCCTTGGAGCTGGCCCTCCTGCAGGATCCGCACCCGGCCAAGGTCTACGGCGTGAAGGTGGCGGGCGACGACTACGCTGCTGCTCTCGGCGGCCTGGAGGCCGCCGACGACGTCACCATGGTGTCGCTGGCCAACGAGGTCACGATCGGGACCCCGGCGGGGGCCAATCCGCCCACCGGGCTGCACGCGCTCAAGGCGCACGTCGAGACGATGTCGCTGGCCGGCCAGCGACGGATCGGCTTCGCCATGACCGACCCCGCCGCCGCCAAGACACCCACGTACGTGGCCGACACCATCGCCGCGCTCACGCCGCTCAAGAGCACGACCAGCCGGATGTTCGTGGTGGCC
>NZ_CAUVXG010000049.1:5060-26094 GCF_963555885.1 Protofrankia sp. Cr2 | reverse complement strand
CCGCCGCGATGGCGGCCGTCGCCGGACTGCCTGTGCACCACAGCGTCGTGCTGAAGAAGATTGTCGGCATCACGATGCCGGTGGCAAAGCAATACAGTCCCAGCGAGATCAAGGGGCTTTCCGAGGCAAAAATCACTCCCGCCATCGACCCTGCCCTGATCTCGGGGGAGAGCCTGCACTTCGCCGACGGCCGGCTCTTCGACGCCGACGACAAGTACATCGACCTCGTCCGCACTCTCGACCAGATCGAGTTCATGCTGCGCGCCGGGCTGATCGGCCTGATCGGCGACGCCCGCATCACCAAGCCCGGCATGACGCTGCTCAAGACGCAGCTCGACGGCATTCTCGGTCCGCTGAAGCGGCAGGCTGTCATCGACGACTATGCGGTCGAGATCCCCGTCCTGGACGTCCTGTCGCTACCCGCCGCGGCCCGCAACACCACGGACGACGCGATCGTCACCAAGGCCCGCAACGAGCGCACCGTCGACCTCGTCGTCACCGTCTTCTACGGGCCAGCCGTGAGCCGCCTGCTGGTCACGCTCGTCGCCAAGTTCTGACTGGGAGAGGTAAACGCGCCATGGAATGGAAGACCCGCCTCGCCGTCCAGTACACGAAGGGTACGGAGACGGTCCAGATCAGCCCGATCGACTCGTTCAGTCCGTCGTTCTCGCTCAACGTCGAGGCGCTGCACTCGTGCGAGGCCACTCACATCGGAGCCGTGTACGAGCCCGTCGCGATGAACTTCACGATGACCGTGAAGGCCGTAGGCGACGTCGCCGGGCGGCTTACCAAACTTGCCCTCGACGGCGAACTGTTCGACATCGCCCTGCTCGAGCACATCGGCGACGACTGGTCGTTCTCGTCGTTCGTGTTGCGGGACTGCCTCATCACCAGCGCGACCCCGACGACCGCCACGATCTCCGGCGCGCCCTCGGCGACGTTCAGCGGCTTCAGCCTCGGGGCGACCGTCGACCCCAAGACCGGCGACGCGTCCGTCCTGCCGTAACCCTGCACCCACGACGGAACGGGAGGTGGAACCGTGGCAACAAGCGAGGGGCGGGCCGCCCGGGTCACCCGTACCGGGCTGGCGCTCGTGCACGCCGGCGAACTGGTGCTGCCCGCCGCCGGGAGCGAGGCCGAAGCGGAACGGGTGGCGGGCGACGACCGGGCGGTCATCGCCTACCACTTCCCGGTCGAGATCGAGGTCGTCGGCGGCGGCGCCGAGATCGACGCGGACCGGCTCGCTGACCTGGCGCTCAGCCGGCTGGCCGAGCACCTCGAAGGGCGGGTGTGATCCATGCCGGTGTCGGTGCGGGTGCCTGTACGGGTGCGGGTCGACGCGCGATCGGTCGTCGACCGGCCCGACGAGATCGCCGACGCCCTGAACCTGGCCTTGGCGCGGGCATTGGACCGGTCCCGACGGGAGGTCCTGGAGCCACGGGGGCAGTATCTGGGCGTCCGTACGTTGCCGCCGGTCTTCTCGTGGACGGGCGGTGCGCGACGGGCGGTCGACGCCCGCGACCGGCGGGCCTTCGAGGCCCGGCTGCGCGGCGTCATCGCCGACGTGGTCGAGGCCGCCGCGCTCGATCCTGACCTGCCCACCGGGGTGCCGGTTCCGCTCGGCGAGCCCGCGGGCGAGCTGCTCGACCCGCAACGGCAGAGCGCCCTGCTGCGCACCTACCGGCTGCCGTCGTACGGCGGCGGCGGTTCGCCCACGGTGCTCGACTTCAGTGACGAACCTCTGAGCGTCGTGCCGGTGGTCCACGACTGGATCGCCCGGCCGACCATCGAGCTGGGCGCCCACCTGCGGGAGATGGCCGCCGAGGCGGTCCGCCAGCACGGGCCGCTGCCGCCCGGCGCGCCGACGGGCCTCATCTCCCGGGTGGTCGCCGACGGCCGGAGCGTGTGGCTGGTCCTCGTGAACACCACGCCGTTCTCGCACTTCCAGTTCGACAGTTTCGGGGCGATGGAGCTGGTCCCGGGCCCGAAAGCGCACTTCGAGCAGCGGAACAGCGACCCGCCCGCCGTGCCTGGCACCGCCGAGCGGCGACTCATCACCGACCGGGCGGGCCTGGTCGCCGCCACCACCGACATCATGGGCCCCGACATCCGGCAGCGCGTCCAAGAGGCCGAGCCGCGCGGCGAGACGACGTCGGCGGCCGAGTACGGCCAGCGCCTCGACGCGGCCGTCGACACCGAGGTCAACCGTCGCGTTGACGGCATCATGGTGGGCCTCGCAGGCCAGTCGCCGACCAGCCTCGTCGTGGTGCGCCTCGGCGGCTCGTTCGTCATGCTCGTCGGTACCGAGGCCACCGACGCCGACCTGCACTGGATCGGAACGGCGAACCTGCTGCCGATCACCGTCGAGCGGCCCGCCGGCCGGGGCGAGGGCACCGGCACCGGCACCGGCGGAAGTACGGGCGGCACCGGCAGCGCGGGCGGCGGCTCCGGTACGGGCTCCGGCGCGACCGGCACCGGCGCGGCCAGCGGTACGGGCGACAGCACGGCAGGCGGTGCCGGTGGACCCAGCGGCGGCTCGGGCGGCGGCTCGTTCGTCTACGACCCGACCGCGCCGATCGGCCCGCCGCCTCCGCCGGACACCCCGGTCAGCCGTTTCCCGGCCGTCCACGGCCGGGGCGAAGCCCGAGGCTGCACGTCCTTCAACGGCGAGCCGACGCTAGCCGACTTGGGGCAGGCCGGGGAGCCGCTCCGCCTCGCGATGGCGGACATCGCGTTCCGCCTGCAGATGAGCACGCCGATCTGCGACTACCCGGCCAACTTCTGCCTGCAGGCTGCCCAGGCACTGCTCGGCCGGGCCGCGGCGATCAGCGCGTACATCACACTCAGTGAGCGGGAGGGATTCACCCAGCCGGCCACGGACGGCGGCGGCTCGCTGGGCGCCCTGAACTTCCGGCCCGTCGCCTCACCGGCCGTGCAGTTCCTGCGGCACCTCGCGGGCGTCGTACCGCGGCTGCACGGCCTGGGGCTCGCCGTCATGCGCACATACGAGCGGCCGGAGAACTGGGCCAAGGTGCAGGGCGGCTGGATCGACTCGACCGCATCCTGGGACCTGCACTTCCTCGAGGAATTCACCCCGGCCGTAGAGGATGCCGTCGGGCAGATCCTCGTCACCGGCAGCCAGGTCATGATGATGCAGCTTCTGCTCGCCTCCCGTACGGGCATCGAAGGGCGGATCGCCAAGTTCGACCAATACGCGCCGATCTTCGAGCGGCTGCTCCTGTCCCAGCTGTCCGACTACGCCGAGTTGCAGGCGCTGCGTACACGGCTTCGGTGGCACGAGGCGGCCCGGTGGACGGACGAGCACACCGGGTACGGCGGCGGCTCGGTCGCCGTCGCCAGCGGCCTCAACCCGGCGACGGCCTGGTTCGGGGCAGCCCGGTTGCTGTCCGGCGCTTTCCTGTCCGCCGAGCAGGCGCTAACCACCCCGGGCACGGTCGGCGAGATCGTCGAGTCGGGCGGCGTCGCCCGGATCCGCGACTCGCACGGCGTCATGTGGTCCGAACCTGACCTCGACCAGGCGCTCGTCATGCAGCGCGGTGAGGCCGAGGGCATCGACCCGCTGGTGAAGCAGATCGCCGACATCCCCGACATCCTCGGACGATTTCGGGGCCGTCCGTCGGCCATCCGCGACGAACTGCGCAAGGTCCTGGGCGAGATGCGCGACAACAACACGGAGATGCTCGGCAAGGTGCGTGCCGACGCCAGGTTCGCGTTCCGGGCCAGCCGGATCAGCGACAACATCCCGTCGGCGACCGTACCGGGCAGCCGCTACGCGTTGCAGGGCATCCATCTCGTCGTCCACGGCCAGCTGGGCGAGTTCTTCGCCGGCGACACGTTTTACGCCCTCGGCATCGACGCGTTGTTCAGCGCCGAGTTGGGGCGTGAGGAGCTGACGGGCTTCGGGGTCACCGTCGGGATCGTCCTGCTGTCGGTGCTGTGCCCGCCCCTGGGGTTCCTCGCCGGGGTAGCGGTAGCGCTCAATGACGTCCGGCACGCTCGCGAGCGGGCCCGGCTCTACGGTTCGATGCTCGACCCGGAGCTTGTGCTGACCCACGCCGAGGTCGAGGTGGAGCTGTTCGCCGCGTACCTGGGGTTGGCGATGTCTCTGCTGCCCGAGGTGGGGACGATCGGCAGGGCGCTTGTCCGCGGCGGCCGGGTTGCCCGGCGGGCGGGGCTCCGGACCGGGCTGGCGGCCGCCCACAGGTATGCCTTCCGCCGCGCCGCCCGGCAGGTGATCGAGGCGGCGTCGCGTGACCTGCTGCAGGCGTTCGTCACCGAGATCATGATCAACGAGGTGATGGAGAAGATCATCCAGAAGGTGCTGGAGCCGGTCCTCGCCCACATCGAGCGTGAGGCGACGCTCACCGGCGCGGTCGGCGGCAGCGAGGGCGCCCGTTTCATCATGATGACCCTCGAGCAGGAGAACCCCCGGGCGGTGACCCCGTGACCCCGCCTCGGTTCCGCGCCGGCCGAATGCTCGACGCGGCCGCGATCCGCGCCGCCGCCGAGGCCCACCCGCGGCTGCGCGGGTTCATGCGGAACGTCGCCGAGCACAGCGAGCACGGCGACCGGCGGGCTGGGGCCCTGATGGAGCACATCATCCGGCGCGTCGTCGACGACGTCGGTGACCTGCACCTCGGCAACGCCACCGCCCGGCTCAAAAACATCGAGGTGTTGCGCGACAACCTAACGGCGGTCCTCGACCACGTACTCGAGGGCCGCGAACTGCCCGAAGGCGTCCGGGCGGAGGCGTTCGGGCAGTACGTCGACCAGCTCGCCACCGAGATGCGTGAACTCGGCCGGCCCCGGGAGGCGATTGTCGGCAACGAGCCGCTGCGGCTGTACGACGACGTGGCCGCGTACGCCGACGCGCTGATGCGCGAATTCGAGGCGGCGGAGGGCTCGGCGGGCGTTCACGTCGAACCGTCGGCCGCCCTCAGCGACGCGTACCGGGCGCTGCCGGCGGACCAGCAGGCGGTGCTGCGCAAGGCAGCCGCGCTCGACGCGAGCGCGGTATGGAAAAGGGTGTCGGCCGAGTCGGAGACGGGCGCGCAGAGGTCCGCCGCCGCGCTGGACCGCAGTATGGCCGGTCGGCTGACACCGGACGAGATGACCCGGCTGCATTCGGCGCTGGACCACCTCGGCAAGGCCCGCAACACGGGCCTGCAAGTCAGCGCCGCGCGGCTGGCCCAGGCACTGGAACACGTCGTCGACGCTGACCTGCGCGCCGTCGTGGCGAACAGCGACGTGTGGATACTGCCGCAGCTCGCCATGCACAACCCGCAGGCATTGGCGGCCCTGTGGGAAGCGTTCCGCCGCAAGGGCGGCGACGCTGCGGACGCCGCGGGCTTCCGGGCGTACGTCCGGCACGAGATGGTCACGTTCGGCCGGGGCGTCGTCGGCGAGTACACGGCCGCGTTCTCGCTGAGCAGCATCGAGATGTTCCTCAAGGGACCCGACGCCGACGTCCGGGTGCGCGGCACAGATCTAGTCGGCATCGGCCACGACGGCTGGGTGTGGCTTGTCGACGACAAGTCGCACCGGGCCGCCAGCGTCTCGTCGGTCACTGCGCTCACTGACAACCTGACGACCAACCTGCGCCGCGACGCCGGTGACTTCCGGACCGCCCTGGCCGAGCTGCGCCGCCAAGACCCTGGCTTCGTGCCCGACCCCCGGGTGCTCGACGCGATCCAGCGGATGGACGACGCCGCGGCCGAGATCGACCGGATCAATCGGAGCGAACCGGCGGACACCCGCCCTGCCCAGATCAGACAGGCGCTGACCGACCGGAAACTGCGGCTGCACGTCACCAGCGCCGCCGGCCAGATCACCGAGATCACCCAGGCCCTGCGCGACCTTGGCCTGGGCGTCGAGCGCACCGGCCTCACCGTGCCGCAGCCAACTCCAGGAGGACGGTAACCGTGGCCTTCACCACGAGCTTCATGAAGTACGCCAACGTGCCGTCGGCCGTCATCAGCGACGGGGTCCTGCCGATCCCGCTGTGGGCGGTCACCGCGATCTCGCTGTTGCAGACGTACCACCTGCCGCCGATCGGCTCGACGTCGCACAAGGCCGTCGTGGCCACCCACGATGACACCATAACGCTAGCCGGGGTCCTCGTCGGCGTCGAACGCTACGCCTGGAAGCTGGCGCTGGAGACGATGGCGGAGGCCAGCAAGCGGGGGACGGCACTGGCCGCGTACTCGGGGGGACGATTTGGCGGCCTCGTCCTCGTCACCTCGATGACCATCCGGACGGACATGCAGGTGCAGTCGCTGACCGTCTCCGCCTCGGCAGCCCGCCGCGACGTGCTCGACGTCAGCGTGACTATGGCCCACGTTCCCAAGCCCAGCCTGCTCGGCAAGCTCCTCGACGTGACGAGCATGGGGGTCGGCGCGCTCGCCGACGGGCTGGGGTCGTAATGACGCCGTTCCCCGTCGACCGGTACCTGGTGCCCGAGCAGCCGATCGCGTTGCCGGCCGGCTTCGCCCCCGTACGCCAACGCCTCACCGCGGGCCTGCCACAGCGCATCGAGCTGGGGGCAGGCGTGCACGCCGTGCTGGTTCTGCCGACCGGGCTGGCCCAGCAGTGGCTCGACACCGAACCGCTAGCCGTCGTGTCCACCTCGGCCGACGACCTGGCGGCCCGACCGGTGCCCGGGGTGCCGTCCCTGCCACGGCTGGTCGCCCGGACGCCGCTGCGTCTCGTCGTCCGCCGCGGTACACAGATCCTTGGCTCGGTTCCGCTGGCTGTCGGCCTGCGCCGGGTGTGTGCCGCCGGTGCGGCCCCGCCGGGACCGTCCGGTGGGGCCGCCGCCGTCGAACTGATGATTCTCGACTGGCACCTGGCCGCCGGCACGGTACGCGGCTCCGGCGACTACGGCTCACACGTCTCGCTGGGCTGGCGCCGCGCCGATCAGGCCGTCGACGACTTCGGGCCGCCGCCGATCAACGTGTTCGTGTCGCGCCGCCGCCCGCCCGCGCAGCGGATCGAATCCGAACAGGGCCAGGCATACCTGCGGTACAGCTACCTGCTCGACAAGAAGCTGCGGAGGGTGATCCGATGACGCTGACCCCGTTCCAGACAAGTCAGGTCAAGCAGGGCGCCGTCGGCAACGACGCCGGCTGGACCGTCGAGTTCTATCGGCAGTCGGCGCTCGGCATCGAGCCCGAGCCGGAGCTGACCGTCTCCAGCAGCAGCTACTACGCCGCGATCGACGCGGCGCTGCCCGAGGGGCTGGGCCCCGGGATGTATAAGATCACGATCGAGGGGCTGGTCGACGAACACTTCGCGAAGCTGCGTACGGCCGAGGGCCAGCAGCCGCTCGTCGCCAAGTTGTACCTGTACTGGCGGGACGCCAACACCAGCGTCGGCGCGTTGTTTACCAATCTAGTCGGCATCAACGCCGGCCCGTCGGCGGCCGAGCTGTCCGGGGCCTTGGTGGCCGTCCTGCGGGTCAAGAAGGTGCGGCGGCTCACCGGCGACAAGACGTACGACACGGAGCTGACCCTCGTCGAGCAGGCGTACGCGCGGCTCGGGCAGCGGGTCAGCGAGCGACTCGAGGCCGACACCTTTTCGGCCGCGGTCAGCACGATCGGCGATCGGACCAAGGTGGAGGTCGCCAGCTGGCAGGTCAACCGGGACGGCACGATGACCATGGCGAGCGGCGGTGCGGCCGGCTCCGAGCACGTCGCGTTCGGCGTGGGACTGCTCTACTCCGCCGCACTGGAACGCATCGGTGGGGCGTTGCAGCAGTCGCTGAACAAGTTCGGCCGGAGCATGCTGCTCATCCGCGACGGTACGGTCCACGTCGGGGCCCGGCCCATCCCGTACCCGGAAGGCGAGCCCAAGCCGCTGACGCTCGCGACATGCCTGCTCGAATGCACGGAGAGCGAGCCGCAGGACGCCGACCCGTACGCCGCGACCGACTCGACCGGCACTGCCGCACCCACCCGCAAGGCGTGGACACTGACCTGCAAGGGCCGGCCCGACCTGAAACCGGGCGACGTGGTCACGTTCGAGCCGCCACCGGAGAACGAGGCGACCACGCTCGGCAGCGTCGGCGCCGCCCTGCTGGGCTCGTTCGCCGCGCCGTTCGTCCCGTCGACCGGGGAGCTGGGCCCAGGCGCGAAGCTGCTCTACGTCAGCTCGGTGCGGCACACCCAGTCGAAGTCGGCCGGCTTCGCCTCGATCGTGCAAGGAGTCGAGATCGACTCGGCCGGGGCGGCCTGGGACACGTGGTCGGACGCCTCGCCGAGCGCGGCCGCCGACCCGGCGGCGCCGTCCGCCTCACCCGGCACGGCTGCCGCCGACGCCGTCCGGCGGGCCGCCCGGCTGGCCACCGGCGAGGCGCGCGGCCTGGAGATCGGCGAGGTACGGGCGGTTGCCACGAACGCCTCCGGTGCGGTGGAGCCCCCGGCGCAGACGGAGACGGTGTGGGAGGGGCTTGTCCGGCCGGACGGCCGCCCCAACGGCGCACGCCGGCTGCCGCCCCGGCGGGAACAGCCGGCGCCGCTGCCGGGGGTCACCTACCTGACCCCGTTCGCGTGGGGTGGCTGCGGGCTCGTCCTGCCCCGGTACCCCGGCACACGGGTGGCGTTGGCGTACCGCAACGGGCGGCCCGACGACCCGGTCGACGTCGGAGCGCTCTGGCCGTCCGGGCATGCCCCGGTCTCCCAGCCGGGCGACTGGTGGCTGTCGCTACCCGTCGGAGTGGCGGCCGCCGACCGGTCCTCGGTCACCGACACCGCCGTACCGGCCGACCACCAAGGGAAGGTCGCCCACGACCTGACCGACGGGGACGGAAACCGGGTCATAGAACTGGGCGAGCTGACCGTCCGGGTGGGCCGGGCCCAGTTGCAGGGCCCGGGTCACCGGCCGGACCGGGCCTCGGAGACCGACAGCATCACCATCGAGCACGCCGCCGGACGATCGAAGATCGTCATGAAGCAGGACGGCTCGATCACCATCACCGGCAAGCGCATTGACCTGGATGCCGGCACCGGCGACATCAACCTGACCGCCGCCAACGTGGACGTCCACGTCAGCGGCGCGATGAACGTCCACTGAGGAGCAGAGATGACCTTCGTCCTCACCGTGAAGAGCGACGTGCACTGCCCGAACAGCGGAAAAGTCACCCCGGACGGCAAGCCCAAGCTGAAGGTCGACGGCAAGGCCGTGACAACGCCCGCGGGCATCCAGGGCAAGTCGGTGTCGGGCTGCACGATCGCCACCAGCACCACCACGAGCCAGTGCTTGACCGTCACGTCGGCCAGCGGCGCCGCCGCCAAGCTGAAGGTCGACGGCACCGGAGTCGCGCTCGACAGCCTGAGCGGTAGCACCAACGGCAGCGCGCCGACGCTGAGCGCCAGCTCCGGGCAGTCCAAGCTGAAGGCGGTATAGACATATGGACCGTACCGAACGCGAACGCGAGGCCGCCCAGAACCGTTACCTAGGCTGGGGCTTGGCCTTCGCCGAAACCCTGCCCGGAATCGACATCGCCCGCGACATCTCTTTCTCCGCCGGCGCGAACGGCCGCGTCCTCGACCTCGTCCGTGGGACCGGCAACATCACTCAGGCGCTGTCCGTCGCGCTGACCACGCTGCGCGGCTCCAACGTCTTCGACGCCGAATTTGGCTTCGACGGGCTCGACGCCCTGACCCGCAACATCGAGCCTGTCCTGGTCCGGGAGCAGGTCCGGGTCGGCGTCATCACGCTGCTAGACCGCGACCCCCGCGTACGCCGCATCGTTGACGTCAACCTCGACGACCGCCTCGGCACGGGGGGATCCGCCGCCGACCTGCGCGCCTCGCGGACCCTGCAGGTGCAGGTCCAGTTCGAGACCGTCACCGACGACCGGATCGCGGTCAACCTCGGGGAGCTGCCCAGTGTCTGAGCCCACCCTGCCCGCCGAGCTCGCCGACGTCCTCGCCATCGACGCAGCCGCGCTACGGGCCACCGGATCCGCCGGTTTCGGCATCGTCGACACTGGCTTCGTACCGAAATCGTTCGCGCGGCTACTCGCCGAGAAGCTGGCCACCGCCCGGCTGATCTTCGGCGACGACATCGACCTGACGACCGGGTCGGTACTGCGCAAGGTCCTCGAGCTGACCTCGCTCGAGGACGCACGGCTCTGGGCGGCGCTCGGTTCCGTCTACGACGACGCGTACGTCGTTTCGGCCACCGCCGACGCCCTGACCCGCCTCGGCGAGGAGCTGGGCATCCCGCGCCCGTACCTGCAGGCCCGAGGTACGGTCACGCTCAAGCTGAAGGCGGCCCTGCCCACCGGCCGGACCCAGATCACCCTGCCTCGGGGCGCCCGGCTGTCAACCCCGGGCGGGCACCACGCCGCCCTTGACGAGACGGTCGTGCTGACCGCCGCCGCGTCGCAACGGGTACCGGCAGTCGCCGCGTTCTATCCCGGGCCCACGCACAACCTCGACCCGGCCCAGCCGCAGCAGAAGATCGACCGTTGGAACCGTGCCGACACGCTGCTAGCCGACCTCGACGATGCCGAGCAGACTGCCGGCAAGGAGCTTGTGGACATCACCCACACCGCTGCCCTGACCGGCGGCGAGCTGCAGGTGAGTGACGCGCGCTACCGGCAGCTGCTGCTGGCCGCTCCGCGCTCCGTCTGGACCTCCGAGGCCATCGGTCTCGCCGTCACGACAATCCCGGGTGTACGCCAGGTGCAGGTGTTCGACGGCCGGGGTGGCCTCGACATCAACCAGTCGATCTTTGGCAACTTCAACTTCATCGAACGGGTCTTCAGCACGGAACGCGACCTGGGGAACCCGTACTACTTCACGGTGATGGTCGCCCCGACCGCCGCGGCTGTCTGGGACGGGCCGGACGGGCTCCAGGCCGCCGTCGAGTCCGTCATCGAGGACCTGCGCCCGGTCGGGATCTTCGCCGCCGTCGACCGGGCCGAGGAGGTAGGCATCGGCGTCGACTGCGACCTGGTCATCCGCGGCCTTCCGCTGCCGACCGGGTCGAAGGACACCGTCAACGCGTCCACGGCGGCCGTCGAGCTGCGGGCCCGGCTGCACGCCCGGCTCCGGCGCTACATCGACGAGCTCCCGTTCGGGGAACCCGTACGCGTCGCCGAAGTGATCTGGACCGTGATGAACGAACCAGGCGTCGCCGATGTGCGCGACCTGCGCCTGGTCCGCTTCCCGGCGGACTCGGCGACGCTGGTG
Organism: Protofrankia sp. Cr2; assembly: GCF_963555885.1. NCBI lineage: Bacteria > Bacillati > Actinomycetota > Actinomycetes > Frankiales > Frankiaceae > Protofrankia > Protofrankia sp. Cr2. Next base: position 14,875 of record NZ_CAUVXG010000049.1, on the reverse strand, counting down.
ACGGGTACCGCGCCGACCGGGGACGGCACGCAGCGCCTTGTGATCGGCGCCAACGCGACGCTCGCGGCCAACCAGGTGCCTGTCTACGTCGACCGGGACGACCCGGTGCCCTTCCATATTGTGTGAGGTCCCCTCCTATGAGTGATTTTCGTGTGGTGGTGGACGGAGTCGATCCGTCCGTCGAGCGCAACGTCGTCGACCAGCTCGAAGGCCCATACGCGGGGACTGTGCGGCGGGTCGTCGTGCCGATCGCGGCGGACGGCTCCGCGGCCGTCGACTGGACCACCCGGCACCCGCTGCTCACGGTCGTGCTGCGCCGAGACCTGGGCGAGGAGACCGTCCGCGTACGCGTCACGCCGACGGGCGCCCCCGCGCTGCCAGACGCCCTGTTCGCGCCCTGGTCCCAGGCGGGCGCATCGGTGCCGCTACTCGCCCCGGACACGTCCGCGGAGCCGCTGGTATCGGGATTCACCATGGCGGTCGTGGTCGAGCGAGCCGACGAGGGCGCCCCGTTCGCGGCGGTCACCGGCGCGCCGCGCGCCGATCTGGTGCGGCTCGCCGTCGTCGAGGGCAACCTGGGCCGGCTGCTGTACCTCGCCTCGTTCGAGAAGCACCGGCTGCGCCGAGCGGCCCGCGAGGTGCAGGCGTACCGGACGCTCGCCCACGCGCGCAGGGACGCCCTGGACCGAATCGGCGCCGACGTCGGCGTCGCCCGGTTGGCCGACGAGCTCGTACACGACGGCACGACCGGCGAGGTGTACGCCCGCAGGCTGCCCCCGCCCGCAGTCGAGCCGGACGCCGCGTACGCCGAGCGGCTGGGCATGTTCCGCCGGTTCCTGCTGCCCACCCCGGGCGTGCTCGGACGGCTGCTCAACGGGCCCGGCGCCCTCACCGACCCGAACGCCGGCACGTTCGCGGACATTGCGGGGGGAGCCCGGTTCACTGTGCGCGAGACGGACAACCAGTTCGCGGTCGCGGTGCGGCTGGTCGCTGTGGGAGGCGCCCAGCACCGCACGAACTTCCTCGCCCAACTGCGCCGGGACCGCCTTGTCCTGCCCGCCGACACGCCGCTCGACAATGCCGTGCACGCCGCGCGGGCGTTGCCCGCGAGCCGGCTCGCTGAGGTCACCGCGCTGCGGGCAAGTCTGCGACAGTCGTACGCGTTCGCCAGCGCCCACGGAATCGCCCCGCCGCTCGCCGCCGCGCTCGATCGGGCCGGGCGGGTCTGCCGGGCGCTGGGCACGGCGATTACCTGGCAGGTGACCCGGGCGCAGGACGAGGCGGGCGGCAGCCGGTACGAGCTGGGCCTCGGCGTCGACATCACCCCGCCGAGCACCGGTCAGCTGAACGATCTCCGTACCCGGGTACTGGACGCGAACCGGCCCGTGACGCCCGACGCCATGGCCGAGGCGCTCATCCTCGCCAGCCGCGCGGCCGGCGTGCCCACAGCCGCCGCCGACGGCGAATTGGGTTGGCTGTGGCGTGCGTGCGGGGTGCAAACCGCGCACCGGGTCGACACGACCACGCTGTACCTGTCGCACCTGCCCACCCGCGGGCTGACGATCACCGCGCCAACGGCGGCGGCGTCGCAGACGCCGCAGCAGGTGGAGGCCCGGTTCAACGCGCCGGGCGACCCGGGCGGCGACGCGCTGCTACTGGCCGGGCTGTCCGGCGCCGCCGCGGCCTGGGCCGCGGCGGGGGAGACGGCCTGGGCGGGAATGACCGACGCGCAGGCGCGCGCCCGCTGGGTGACCGTCCCGGTACGTCCAGCCGGCCAGCCCGTCCTGCTGGCGCTGGCCGCGGCCGGACTGCCCGCAGTGCTCGATCCGGGTCCCGTCGCCGCCGCGCTGGGGGCAGTCCCGGACGAACTGGTCGAGACGATCGAGTTGGACGCGGCGTTCTCGGCCGGCTTGGTCGGCAACCAGCAGGCGGCGTGGACCCGGCTGGCCCGGCTCGTCGAAGTGCTGCGGGACAACCACCTCGCCGCGGTGCTGCCGCTCGTCGACTCCACCAACCGTGTGCTGCTCGTCGTCAGCGTCATCGGGCTGCCGCAGGCGGGCCTCAACCTGTCGGAGCGGCGGGCCACCGGGTTCCGGTGGTACACGGTGTCGCTGGGCGGGGGAGCGGCCGAGATCAAGGCGGTGGGCAGCCGCACCGTCCTGCGGCCGACCGCGCAGGGACTGGTCGCCGTGGTGGCGTTGGCCTATGTACGCACCGGGCTGACCGACCCGTACGAGTTCCGGGTCGAGCTGCCCGACGGGGTGGCGCTGAGTCTCGAGCAGTACGAGCGCCTCATGAACGTCCTGAACCGCGTCTGCCCCCTCGGGGTGGAGATCAACACGTACGCCATCCGTCGCGACCACGTAGACCTCGACGGTGACGGCAACGCCGAGCCCCTGCGCCCAACCGTGGCCCGCACGTTCCGCACCTACCGACAGCGCCGGCAGCGCGGCGTGTACGACAAGCTCTGAGAGGGACACCATGCCGCAAGAGATCAGCTACGACGGCACGACCGTCGGCCAGCTGTACCAGACCTTCACCAAGGCTGGCATCGACCCGTCCGATGCCAGCCTGCTCGTCGCCTCGTGGATCTTCGAGAACGTCGGTACGGCGAAACACGTCTTCAACTACGTCGAGCTGTTCCCGGCGGTCGCGCCTGGGTGCCAGCCGCCGTCCTTCGCCCGGACGTTCGCGCACACCGACTGGGTAGACGGCGAGGACGCCGTCCAGGCCGGACAGACGACCGGCGAACTTGGTTTCAACGAGCGCTTCCACCGCATCGAGCACGACCTGGACGCGCTCGGCACCGGCGTTGCCCAGGCATTCGCCTGCATGACGGCGATGCGCGCCAGCCTGCGCAAATTGCTCGACGAGGTCCGCGTCGAGCTCAACCGGCTGCACACCAACGCCCACGACAACGCAGCCCTCGACCGGGGCATCCTGCAGGTGGACAAGATCCCCAACTATGTCGGCGCGCTCGACTTCGGCAAGTACATGGGTACGACGATGTTCCTCGACAAGAAGGTCAGTGTTTGGGAGACGAAGCAGGGCACGATCGTGCTGCCCGCTCTGGAAACGGTCGGCGTCGATGTCGTAGCCGGCACCAAGCTCAAGGGTTCCGCCCAGGTCAGCCGCTACCTCGCGGAGCGTCCCGACGTGCGGCAGCGGTTCCCGCAGGAGGTGCGGGTCGACGACTTCGTCCGGACCTTCGGCGACGACGAGCTGGCCGACGGCCGCACCGTACGGGACGTGCTCAAGGTGCTCCCCGCGGGCTCCGGCTTCCGCAGCATCGGCGACATGGTCGTCGAGATCGGCGAACGAGAGGCCGTCATCGTCCGTACGACGATGGGTGCGCCGGAGGCCGTCTCCGCCGCCCTCGGCATCGACACCGCCATCCAGAGCGTTGGGGACGCGGACGTCGCCAAGCTAGTCGCCGTACCGACCAAGGCCCGCCAGGCGCTTTCTCGGGCCGGCATCAACTCCGTCGGCGAGTTGGCCAAGGCGTCACCGGAGAAGGTGCTGTCCATCATGAAAGAGAATCAAATCAACGCAGGGGCCGGCGACGCGGCTGAATGGACCGCGTACGCGCAGACGCTCACCAAATTGCGCTGACCCGGCTGAGGGTAACGTCATGACGGTCATGGGATGGCCGAGTCCGCCTTGGGTGCGTACCCCGGTCTCGACCGCGACGACGGCGAACTGCTCGGCGAAGGTCTTCAGTGGCACGTAAAGGTCGGACAGCTTCTTGCCCCGCTTGATCGCCAGCCGCCGCGCGAAGCTCTCCGCGCTCTCGTCCAGGTACTTGGAGCCCGGAATTAAATAAATAGATCGACTACTTACTTCTCAATCCTGCCACACGAATTACCGGTGTGTAGTTCTGTGTGTTTGTTGATGGCAAGGAGTTTTGGTGTTGATCTTCGCCAAATAATGTCACGAGCGTGGCGTCATTCATAGGAGCCGTAATGAAATAACAAATGCCCGTCGAGTAGCATCTTCGCAGGTCACATGCCTGCGAGAGGATCAAAAAATGCAAGTTATTTCATTCCGGCTCCATAGTTTCCGACGAAGATTTCCGGTATTTGTTTGCGGCTGTTCTGCCTCATCTGGACGAGGCCCAGCGGAGGATTTTGTCCGGCGGTGTCGCTGAGATGTTGGGACACGGTGGGATCACGGCGGTAGCGGTCAGTCGGTCGGGGCCTGCGGTGGTCGGCCGTGCTGGAGGTACACCGTCTGACCGGTGTGCAGGGCGTCCATACAGGCGCGGATGCGCCGGGCCATGTACGGGGCGAGGAACTGGTCGTACTCGTCGGGGGAGCACAGCCGCCAGGCGGTGAGTTCGTCGGCCTGTAGGTACAGATTGTGTTCGGCGTCGTGGGCCGTGAGCGTTCCGCCGTCGAACACGAAGTTGACCAGCGAGGGTCGTCCGTCGTCCTGAGGCGGTACCCAGTCGACGGCCACCAGCCGGCCGGGGCGGACATCCAGGCCGAGTTCTTCCTTGATTTCCCGCCGTGCGGTGTCCCACGGGTACTCGCCCGGGTCCATGTGGCCGCCGGGGATGAGCCAGGTGTCGGTGCGGTACGAGGGTTGGACGAGCAGGACCCGGCCGTCGGGATCGTGGAAGAGGACTCCGGCCCCCGCGATCGCGCGCGGCAGTGTCGCGTAGAACTCGGCCGGTGGCAGTCGTCCGCTGGTCATGTTCCATGACCTTAGCGGCCCCCGTCGTCCTCCCCGCCGTCGTCTTCCCTACCGTGGACGGGACCGGACGTCCGTGACAGGGGCCCGGCCAGCGGGCCAGCCGACGGTTGGTGGCGGGGGCATGGTGGGTGTGACTCGCGGGAGGATGCCCATGTGGGTGCCACAGTGTGTACTGGCCGGCGCCAGAGTGGTGACGTGTGAGGGCGTCCTGGATCCAGGTTGGGTCGAGGTCGAGGGGGGTCGCATAACGGCGGTCGGCTCCGGCGGGCCGCCGGGCCGGGCTGGGCTGGCTGGGCGGACGGTCACCGATCTCGACGGCGCCTGGCTGTTGCCGGGATTCATCGACCTGCATGTGCACGGTGGCGGCGGTCACGACGTCGCCACCTCAGCGGCGGCGATGGCCGCGGCGGTGGCGTTCCACCGCGCGCACGGCACCACCGGCACGCTCGTGTCGCTGGTCACCGCGCCTGTCGAGGACCTCGCTGAGCAGTTGTCATGGGTGGCCGACCTGGTCGAGCGGGGTCCGTGCGCCGACGGTCACGTGCTCGGGGCCCATCTGGAGGGGCCGTTCCTCGCGCCCGCGCGCTGTGGCGCGCAGGCCCCCGAGCATCTACTCGGTCCGGACCGGGCGGTGTTCGCCCGGCTGGTCCGTGCGGCCAGGGGTACGCTGCGCGCCATCACGGTCGCACCGGAACTGCCCGGCGCCGCTGAGATCATCGCCGATGCCGTGGACGGCGGCATCGTGGCCGCGATCGGGCACACCGACGCCACCTACGACCAGGCCGTTGCCGCGTTCGCAGCCGGCGCGACCCTGACCACCCACCTGTTCAACGCCATGCCGCCGCTGCACCATCGAGCGCCGGGCCCGGTCGGGGCCGCCCTCGACGCCGATGCCGCCGTCGCCTGTGAACTGATCAACGACGGCGTGCACGTACATCCGTCCATCACCCGGATGGTCGCGCGCGATCCACGCCGCCTCGTCCTGGTCACCGACGCCATCGATGCGGCCGGCGCCGGTGACGGTGACTACATCCTCGGCGGCCAGGCCGTGCGGGTGCGCGACGGCCAGGCACGGTTGGCGCGTTCGGGCGTGCTAGCAGGCAGCACGCTCACGATGGACGACGCGTTGCGCCGGGCGGTCGTCGACGCCGGCATCCCGATCGAGGTCGCCGCCGCCGCGGCAGCGACGAACCCGGCCCGCGTGCTCGGCCTGTCCGCCACGTGCGGAGCGATCGCCGTCGGGCTGGCCGCCGACCTCGTCGTCCTCGACGTCGATCTTCACCTGGCCCGGGTCATGGCCGGCGGTGTGTGGTCCCAACCCCGACCGGACCCCGAGCGGTTCATGAATTGACGCACGTCACGTCCTTGGACGCGAAACCACTACCTCCGCTCACCTTGTTGGATGTGCAGTTGATCTTGTTGTTCGACGTCCGTGGATTGTGAATCCAGAAGCCGACGCCGGACGCTCCGCCGAGGTCGGCGACGTTGTCGGTGAAGACGTTCCCCTCGCCGGAACCCACTGGCACACCCTCGGTATTGATCACATGGGTCTGGAAGCCGTCCTGGAGCGCCGACGGCCCGCTCACGGTGCCCCTGTTGCCAATGATCATATAGTTGTTACCCTTCACGTCTATCCAGGAATCTGCCCAGCTCCCCGACATGCCGACCGCGTCGAAGGAGTTGTTCTGAATCACGCCTCCGGTCGTACCCTCCTTGATGTCGATGTTCTCGGCACCGGTGTGACGGATGGTGTTGCCGATCACCTGGTTGTAGTTCGAGGTGTCGGGCTTGCCGCCTGTGTAGCGGCCCCAGTTGGAGACAGCCGACCCCAGGTAGATGCCCTCGCCGAAGCTGGCGGTCTTCACTCCGGTGTTCTCCACCAGGCAGTTGGTGACCACGTCATAGCTGGAGAACGTCCGCAGATGGATGCCTTCCTGCCCGATGTCGTGCACGTACAGACCGTCGATCGTCACGTGGCTGGAATCGTCGAGCACCACGCCCTTGGTCGCCTCCGTCACGGTGAATCCCTGGAGCTTCCAGTAGTTCGCTCCCAGCAGGTTCAGGGCGTAGCCACCGCCGGTGCCACCACCGTCGAGCACGGCATTGCGAGAGCCTCGCAGTGTGATGGGTGCGGCTTCGGTACCCGAGACCCGGATGTTGAACCGTCCCGGGCTCGTCGGCGTACCACTGGGCTTGCTCTTGGCGTTGATGTCCTTGGCGTCCTTGCCCGAGTAACGACCGTCGGCCATGGTGATCGTCATCCCCGGCCGGGCGGTGTTGAGCGCGTCTATCAGGCTTGCGACGTCGGCCACCTTCACCTCCGTGCCCGGGGCGACCGGATCCAGCGCGGGAGCGGGTGCCACGGGCGGCGGTGGGGATCCCTCCTGCTGATCCGGGTCCGGGGACGCCGAAAGCGCGGCCTGCACGCCGGCTGTCGTCCCGCCCAGCTTGAAGTTCGCCCGGAACCGGTGGGTTCTCCGGGTCTTGTCCCCATCAGGTTCATACGTATCGGCGATCAGCGAGTGCTTGCCGTCGGCCAGGCCGGTCACCTTCACGATGCCGGGATTCACCGTGGTGAGGGGTTTGCTGTCAAGCGTGAAGCGGATGTCTGCTCCGTCATCCGCACCCGCGATGCCCGCGTAGAACGTTGAACCGGCGGGAAAGGTCTGATTGTCGAGGCTCGTCACCACTGTCGACAGGTCACCGGAACTCGATGACACCAACTGTGGGTCCCCGCTGGGAGCAGCTTGTGGCTCTCCGGCGGGCGCTCGACAGGCTGCTACTGAAAGTAGTGAAAATACTACGAAGAGCAATGATGCGGATCGAGTCGTCCGCCGAGCCAAGCTCTTACCCTTGAAATCCGCGAACATACGGGTCCCTCACATCTCGATGTACTGAGGCAGGGCGAGTATAGGCGATCCATACGACGGTCGATCACAACGGTCGATCGCGGGTCCTGATGAGATACCTCTTTAATCCATTTCCTTTCAACAGCGTGTAACGACTGGGGCGTTGTCAGGAAGGGGCGTTCAACAATGGTTTCAAAACTGTCGCACATGGGACGCCGGATGCGTCGGGCCTGTCTGTGACGGTGGCGGTCATACCGATGGCGGTCATAGCGGTGGCGGTCATAGCGGTGGCTAATGTTGTACCGGTGACGGATGGTGTATACATCCTGATGTCCGGTTGATCGGTACTGTCAGTGAAATCGATCACGCACTGTAGCATTCACTCGGCGTCATTCCGGTTACCTATGGCAATGGTCTCGCGGATCGTGTCCGCTTGCCCGAGGCGAACCAGGTGTCGGCCAGTGGGATCGTCTGCTCGGCCCGCTGACCGAACGCCCTGTTCACGGGCACTTTTATCCTGCTTCTGGCGCCGTGCGGACGGGATGCGTCGGGGAATTCCCCGGGTCCCCGGTCGCTTCGGCCGGGCGTGCCGACTCGGCCGAACCCAGGGATTTCCCGGAAGCGCAGAGGTGTCCTTGTGTGGTCTGGTCAGCGAAGTGACCGCATGTCGCCCTGTCGGCGTCGATCGATACACGATCGAATGTGCCGGGCTGGGCGGCGGGATACAACCGAGGCCGGGGGCAGAGCACCTATGACGTCCGTTCCAGCACACGACCCCGGGATGCTCACCACCGGTATCCGCGTCGGGTTGCTCGACGGGTTCCGGTTGTGCGTGGGCCAGCGCAGCGCACCGGTCCCGCTGGCCGCCCAGCGCCTGGTCGCGCTGCTCGCGCTGTGGGACCGGGATGTCGCCCGCTGCGAGGTATCGGGAACGCTGTGGCCCGAGGCCAACCAGGCGCAGGCCAACGGCTGCCTGCGCACGGCCCTGTGGCGGCTGCGACGCACCGAGCGGACACTCGTCATCGCGACGCCGACCCATCTCGGCCTGTGTCCGGCGGTACGGACGGACACCGACGAGACGATCGCCTATGCGCGGCGGCTACTGGAACCGGCCGACCGGTGCGACGGACACCCGCTGCACCCGCAGCCGCTGCTCGGGGTGCTGCTGCCGGGATGGTATGATGACTGGGTCGTTTTCGAGCGGGAACGGCTCCGCCAGCTCACCCTGCATGCGTTGGAGTCCCTCGCCGACCGGCTGTTGGACGCCGGCCGGTTCGGCACGGCGACGGATGCCGCCTACGGGGCGATCCGCGCCGATCCGCTGCGGGAGAGCGCGCACCGGACGCTCATCCGCGTCCATCTCGCCGAAGGCAACGCGCACGAGGCGCTGCGCACCTACCGTTCCTACGTCGACCTGCTCCAGCGTGAACTCGGCATCGGGCCCTCGATGCAGCTGACATCGCTGATCAGGCCGGTGCTGCCGCGGGAACCGAGGCATTCGGGGGCATGTCAGCCGGCGGGGCCGGCTGACGCACGGCTGATGTACGCACGGTCGATATGATCAACCACTCGGATCAGGGAAGTCACTACGTCGAGTGGGCGCTGGGCGGCTTCTGGGGAAGCATGCAGCAAGAAACGGGGTTGCGGGAATGATCGACGCCCCTATGGCCGGTCGCTCTCATCGTGCGTTCCGCACAGCCGCAGCTCAGGCGCGCAGGACGGTGACCGGGCGACCGGACGGGCTACTCGCCTGCTCAAACCTGGTGCGGTCGGCAATAGGCGCGACCTCGGGCCGGCGGTCGAAGACCACCAGGACACCGCGGTCAAGGCCGAGCCGGTCAAGGTAACCATCCAGCTGGGCCAGCCCCCGGGCCAGCGGGTCGGGTTCGCCGGCCCGCCACACCTTCAACTCGACCGCCTCCCGCTGCCAGCACCGTGTGCCAGCCGAGCCCTGGAAGGGCCAGCGCACCAACAGGTCAATCCGACCCCGGCCAATGCCATATTCCCGCTCGACATACCCACCACCATTGACCACCCGCTGCAGATAACCCATCAACACCAACTGCGGGGCCACCTCATGGTAGACAACCCCGGCGGTGAGCACCTCGCCGTGCTCACGCCAGAAATCAGCGAACTCCCGCAACAGCATGCCGAAATCGAACCGGCCGTCGCCGAGCACAAAACTGCGCGGGTCAGCAACGACATTGACCTCCACGTTGGCCGTGAGCACCCGAGCGATCACCTCGCGGTAGATCGGGTTGGCGATACGCA
>NZ_CAUVXG010000049.1:2242-4334 GCF_963555885.1 Protofrankia sp. Cr2 | reverse complement strand
ACGGCAATCCCGCCGCGACCAGCCCGAGGTCACACGCATACTGCAGGTCGTCGTCGTACGGGTCGAGCTGGGTCAACGTACCGGCCAGCACCGGCTCCACAACCCGACGCACCCGCGACTCGACGAGCTTGGACGCCAACGAGTCCAGATGCGTGGCGCGCGCCAGAATCAACCGCTCCTTCGCCTGCTCCACATGGTCCACAGTGATCGGCTCGGTGGGCGGGACCGCGAGTTCCTCGACGATCTCGTTGGCCAACGCGTTGACCAGCCACGGCTGCCCCGCGGTCAACTCCACAGCCCGTTCCACCGCCATCGGGGTGAACTCCTGCCCGGTCTCGGCCGTGTGCTGGCCGTACAACTCAGCCACCTCGGCGGCGGTGAAATCCCCCAGCCGCAGCGACTTGAGCTTGATGTTAAAGGGGCTGGCGGTGCCGAGCCGGTTCGGGTCGCCACCACTGGCGGCTTTGTAATCGCGCACATCGCGCAGTCCACACAGCGCCACTGAGGCGGGAAACCCCTCCGGCCGCTCGTTGAACCCGTCCCGAAGCTGGCTGAGTACGCTGACCAGGCTCGCACCATACAGCGCGTCGATCTCGTCGAAAAACAGCACCAACGGCCGCGGGCAGGCATGTGCCCACGCCGCAAGCGCCGCCGCAAGCAAGCCCGTGTCGGACGCCTCCGGCCAGGGGGGTGGGCGCAGCTCCGCGGGCAGGGCGGTCTCGGCGCGGATCCGGATCCTGTCGAGGATGCCATGCACCGCAGCGCCGTAGTCGTCGCCCGCGGCTCGCCCAACCTCACACGAGAAGGCCAGCGCCGCATACTCGCCGCCGGCGGTCAGCTCCTCGGCCAGCGCCCGCAGCGTGGTCGTCTTCCCCGTCTGCCGCGGGGCATGCACCACGAAATAGCCCATCTGGGCGACCAGATCGGGCGCCTCCGGCAGCCGCCCCAACGGGGGGATCATGTAGTGGTACGCGGGCAGGCACGGCCCCGCCGTGTTGAACCGCCGCCTCATGGCTTGCCTACCCTCCACCAGCTCCCGCAATGGTCGTCGCCTGGTCACTCTACGGTGCGCCGCGTGCCGTGTCGGGAATGCCGGGAGTTGTCTCGCCGTGGCCCGAACCGGTGTGCCTGTCGCACTCGGCGGCATCCGTCTCAGCCGACGCCGTCCTACCGGCCGGTGGCGTCTCACCGGGGTTGGTCGAGCACCAGGGTCCATACGGTCGCGCGGGAGTCACCGGACGCATCGGACGTGCCCGCGGCGGTGATGGTCGCACCGGTCACGGATGATGTATAGATCCTGATACTCGGCGTTGCCGCTGGAGGCGTTTGCTGTGGCGGGATGACGTCCTGTCGTTGACAGGTACGCATCTGCTCGTCGCAGAGCCAGATCACCGGCCGGCGCCTGCCGGGGGTGTCGAGGATCGACCCACCGGCCAACAGCCGACCGTTGGATGTGAGGGCCAGGACGGTGACGACCGCGTCTGGCGGTAGGTCGGTCGGCGCATCCTGCCAGCTTCTCCCGTCCGCTGACCGTCGGAAGTGGGCTGACGTACCGGCACCCTCGGGTTCCTGACCCACCGCGAGCAGGGTGCCGCCGGGCAGCGCCACGACCCGGTCGAGGGTCTGGGTGCCCAGACCACCGGCCCCGGTCACTGTTTCCCGCCGCCAGGTCTGGCCGTCGGCGGAGCGCCACACGGCGACATCCCCGTCGTGATCGGTGCCGCGGTCGACGCCGACGGCCAGCAGGCCGCCGGGCACCGCGACGACGTCGCTCATCTGCCCCGGACTGCCACTGAGATCACCGCCGACCGCCTGCCAGGTACGCCCATCCGTGCAGACCCATGCCGTCGGTACGGCCTGGGAGGGTCCTGCGCCTGGGGGTGCGGTCCAGCCGACTGCCACGAGCCGGCCGCCGACGCTTGCGACGCCGGTCATCACGCCCGGTCCGGAACCGGCCGGGGACGTCACCACTGCGGGGGTCCACGCCGAAGCACCATCGGTTGACCAGGCCGCCGGGCCTCGGTCAAACCCGTTGCCAGACCCGCCGTTGGGATTGCCCGGCCCACTGCCGACGGCTACCCGGCCGCCGCGC
>NZ_CAUVXG010000049.1:0-2106 GCF_963555885.1 Protofrankia sp. Cr2 | reverse complement strand
GGGCGCGGCGTCGGCTGTCAGCGGGCCTCCGGTGAGTCTGGCGACCGTCGAGGATCTGGCGGCCGATCCGGCCGGTCCGGTGGAGCCAGCACTGCCTGGACCGGAGGACTGCGGGGCGGACGTCGATGACGATGAGTGCCCGGTCGCCGCGAACACAGCGGCGAGGATCGCCGCGAGCACCACCAGCGCGATCAGTCCACCCACCGCGGCCACGCGCCTGCTCTGGTTGCGGTAGCCCTCGTCCGACGGTCCGACCTCTATGCGCAGCGGTTCGTCGCGGTCGGTCAGCCAGACGTCGCGGGCGCGTACGTGCGGCGGATGCAGGAGCTGGTCGTAGGGCTCGTCGAGCCCGGCTTGGGCGAGGTCGACCTCGACGGCCACAGCTGGCCGGGCCGCAACCGGCAGCGGCGCGAGCAGGTCTGCGGCCAGGGCCGCCGTGCCGCTGTCTGCGCTTCGCGCGGTGCCACGGTCGGTGGTCTGCGGTGTCTGCGGTGTCTGCGGTGTCCGCCGTGTCTGCGGTGCCCGCCGTGACAGCCGTGCCCCGCCGGCGATCGCCGCGCCGAGACAGACCGCGAACTTCGGGTGCGTGTCCACGGTCACCAGCACGCGGAACTCCCGCTCGACCAGCCGGGCGACCAGGGGAATGCGGCTCGACCCACCGACAAGCAGGACCCGGTTGAGTTCCGCCGGCTCCACCCCGGCGGAACGGCACGTGCGCCGGAACGTGTCAAGGGTCCGCAACACCATGATCCGTACGGATTCCTCCAGGTCATCACGGGTGAGTCGGACGGTCCGGTTGCAACCCGGGATGATCACGGGGATCTCGGCGTCGGTATCGGCGGACAGCGCCTCCTTGGCCGCGACCGCTGCGGCGTGCACCTGGGCGACCGCACGTGCCGTCTCGGGGTCGGTCAGATCCTGGCGTTGCCAGGGCGGGCCGACCGTCCGCGCGATGTGGTCGAGTACGGCCTCGTCGATGTCGATGCCACCGAGGTCGTCGTCACCGCCGGGTTCGCCGCACACCTCGAAACCACCGTCGGTCTTTCGCAGCACCGTCGCGTCGAAGGTGCCGCCGCCGAGATCGTAGACACCGACACGATCGCCTGGGGTGAGGCGGTCCTGCGCCGCGTAGTGTCCCGCGGCTGCCACCGGCTCGGAAAGGAGCCCGACGTCGGTGAGGCCGGCGAGCCCGGCGGCCTGTTCCATCAGGTCCTGGCGGTGACCGGACCAGGTGGCGGGGCGGGTCAGCATCACATGGCCTGGTGCCTGCGACTCACGCTCGGTGACCTTGTTGACGACAAATCTGATCATGTCGGCGACGAGGTCGGGTATTTCCACCCACGTGTCGGCGAGTCGTACCGGCACGTCATCGCCGAACCGGCGTTTGAACTCCCTCGCCACCCGGGACGGATCGGCTATGGCACGTCGTTCCGCGGCCTCACCGACCAGCATCACTCCGTCGTCACGGAGGAACAGTACGGACGGTATCGTCCTCGCGCGTTCGTCGAGGTCGACGACCTCAGCCCGCCCGTCCCGCCAGATCGCGGCCGCGGTGAACGTGGTCCCGACGTCGATGCCGAGGGCATAGGTCATAGCGCGTGGGTCATGAGGCGGGGTCCAAAGCGAGCATCGTAGGGAGCGCCAGCGAGCGAGGAGCGCAGCGGAGGACGCCGCCGGGGTTCACGGTCATGAGGCGGCGTTCACTCGGGCACGGCGTAGCAGTTGGCGCCCTTGACCGACTGCCTGAGCGCGGGCAGCACCTTCGCGCAGTAGCCTGTCGCGTCCTGATAGCTGGCGAACCCGTCCTTAAGGACCACGTACTCGCCCTGACCGGGCTCGTCGGTGGGTTCGCGAAGCCGTTGTGACCGGCGGCTGTCCATCAATCGGACCACTCCCACATCTGGCAACCGCTGGATGTCGCTGATGAACTGCTGCGCGGTCTGGTTGTCGGTCGCGACGCGGTCGTCGATCGCGAAGGCGTGGAAGATGACGTAGATCCCCTGCGGCTCTACCTGCGCAGCGGCGCCGGTGGGGCTGACACTCGTTGTCGGTCCCACACTCGTTGTCGGTCCGACGCTCGGGCTCGGGGTGGGGGCGGGGCTGGTG
>NZ_CAUVXG010000048.1:22359-35132 GCF_963555885.1 Protofrankia sp. Cr2 | reverse complement strand
CGTGGCCGACGGGCCCCGGCGTCGCGGGCCCGAAGCGGACGCGCGCCCGACGTACGCACCCGGTTGCCGCCGCCGCGGGAAGCCGGGCGGCCAGGGCGCGCATCCCGCATACGACCCGGTCGGCCGCCGGCCGGCCGGCGGCCGACCGGGTCGTATGCGTAGCCGGATGCACCGTCGTTCCGGCCGGAACCGTCATCCCGGTCACCGTCCGGATCGCGGTAGCGGTAGCGACCGGCATAGCCGTCGGGATCGCCGTAGCCGTCGGGATCGCCGTAGCCGTCGGGATCGCCGTAGCCGTCGGGATCGCCGTAGCCGTCGGGATCGGCGTAGCCGTCGGTGAAGCCGGCCTCGTCGCCCTGCGCCCACTGGTCGTCGACCACCCGCTGGCCAAGATCCGAGACCAGCCGTAGCCGCGATCGGCCGCGCCAGGACGAAGGGTTGAGAGTAGAGGTCACCGGCCACTTCCGGCGGGCCTGCTGCCCACCGGGGCACCTCCGACCGCCCCGGTGCCGGCGACCGGTGCTCGCGCGCTCGGCACCAGGATGGTGACAACGCCGGATGACGGATCCGTGTCGATCACACGGGCACCCGGTGGTAGCGGGGTTCCGGGCGGTAGGTACGCGGGAATACCGCCATAGACCATCCCGAGATCGGTCGCCCTGGCGGCGAGGTTCGCCGGGTCGGAGAGCCGGTCGAGGCGCAGCGAGAGCGTCTGCTCCTCGTCCGACAGCACCGCCGAGGACTTCTGCAGGCTGTGGACCAGGAACGCGTTCTGCGCGAGCGCCGTGTTGAGCAACAGCAGACACATCAGACCGGCACCCATGAGCAGCAGTAACAGGATCACGAACGGTGCGCGCGGCGTGTGGCCTCGAGGTACCGTCCGGGTGACCGCAAGGGGTGACGGCGTCGATGCCCACCGCGGTGGACGTGAGCGCCGCAACGGGCGGTCAGGGACGGGCGCGACTCCGACCCGTCCGCCCAGGGAGGGAATGGGGATGGCGGTGTCGCCGAATGCCGTGGCCGAGGAGGCCCGGACGCTGGCACGCGCCGGCACACGGCCGATCTCGACCACCGGCCGTGTCCTGGGCTTGCGCCGGCGCGGCAGCGGGGGTGCGGGGGCGGTCATGCCGCGCCACGGCTGGTCCGCTCGACCGCGCGCATTCGCGCCGCGGCGGCTCTCGGGTTGGCCGCGACCTCGTCCGGCGCCGGCACCTCTCCGCCGCGGGTGAGCCACCGCATCGTCGGGACGGCTTCCGGGGGGATCACCGGCAGGTCGGGCGGCACATCGAGCCGCACCCGGGCCGCCAGCGCCCGCTTGACCATGCGGTCCTCCAACGAATGGTAGGCGAGCACGACCAGCCTCCCCCCAACGGCGAGCGCGTCGAGGGCCGCAGGCAGAGCCTGCGCGAGCGCCTCGAGCTCACCGTTGACCTCGATCCTCAATGCCTGGAACGTGCGCTTTGCCGGATTCCCTCCGGTACGGCGGGTCGCCGCCGGAATGGCCCGCCGAACAAGATCGGCGAGTCGGGCTGAGGATGTGAACGGTTCGCGGGCACGTTCAGCGACCACGGCCGCGGCAATCCGCCGGGCGAACCGTTCCTCTCCGTAGTCGCGCAGGACCCGGGCGAGTTCGTCGACGCCGTAGGTGTTGAGGACATCCGCCGCGGTACGACCCTTGGTCGGGTCCATCCGCATGTCCAGTGGGGCGTCCCGGGAATAACTGAATCCCCGCTCGTCGGAGTCGAGCTGCAGTGAGGACACGCCGAGGTCGAACAACACGCCATGCACCTGCGCGAGGCCGAGCGTGTCAAGAACCGCCGGCAACTGGTCGTACACAGCGTGTACAAGCGTGACCCGGTCGCCTTCGGCCGCAAGCCGGGCGCGGCTTTCTTCCAGCGCCTGCGGGTCACGGTCAAGACCGACCAGGTGAACATCGGGACAGGTGGCGAGTAACGCGCTCGAATGACCCGCGAGTCCCACGGTGGCATCGATCACCACCGCCCCGGGTGCACCCAGCGCCGGTGCCAGCAGAGCGACAACACGGTCGGAGAGGACCGGGGTGTGTGTGGCGTCCACCTCGACCTCCTCGAACTGTTCGTGGACCTCGCGGCGGGCGTTTCGCCACGGCAATGGCGAGCCGCGGCGGGTGAAGGTGTGAAGAACAAAGATGTAAATCACACATCTGTTGGACGACTTGCCTGGTCCCGGGTTGTCCACATCACATCCCGTTCCCGAAAGTGCGGCATGTGCCCAGGTCCCGCCCCGCTCGCATCACCGGACACCGGGGAAGTGACGTCCGGTGCAGAGCGGGGGGAGACCTCGGCGCACGCCGGCACCCCGTCCTCAGGTCTCTCCACCTCTGCCTCTAGATGACGCCGGGCAGCACCTCCTCGGAAAGCGCCGCGAAGTTCTCCTCCTGGCCGGCGAGATAGGTATCCCACCGGGAGGCGTCCCAGATCTCCACCCGGGTGTTCGCGCCGTTCACGACGCAGTCGCGGATCAGATCCGCGTAGGTCCGGAGTGCGGGCGGGATGGTGATCCTGCCCTGGCGGTCGGGAACGTCGTCCGACGCGGAGGAAAAGAAGACACGGCTGTAATCCCGCAGCGCCTTTGCCGTAACAGGCGCGGTCCGCAGAGACTCGCTGATCCGGGTGAACTCAACCATGGGGAACACGTAGAGGCATCGCTCCTGCCCCTTGGTAATCACAAGCCCCCCTTCCAGCTCCTCACGGAACTTCGCCGGCAGTGTGAGCCGGCCTTTGTCGTCGAGCCGTGGCGTGTGGCTGCCGAGGAACATCGGCGCCCTCCTCGCCCGTGCCCGGGAGGTTCAGAGCCATCCAGTCCTGCTCTGGTTGGCCTGTGAGTGCGCCCGTCCCCCACTGCGCGCCACTGTACCCCACTCTCCCCCACCGGGAAGCCCTCCGACACTCCGGACACACCCCTCGAAGCCCACAACCACCGAGCCGTATGGATCATGGATGCGAAGTCAATGTGTCGTTTGACCAAACATGACAAAAACACCTGCGAGTAACAGTCATGGCAGCTACGATCCAATGCCCCTGCGAATCAGTACGCTTTCCGGACATCGGTGGGCAGAGGATTCTCAACGTGTGAAGGCCATCGCCCGCCTTGGTGTCACACTCGTGGAGGGTCCGCCGGGCCCACCGTGCCGATCTGACGACGGCTGACCTGAGAACGGAGGCTGACGTGACGGTGACGGAGCCCGGCGTCATGCACTGGCGCGAGCCGGGGACCGAGCTGCACCACCTGGCCGATGTCGCGACGCGAGTGACCCAGGCCGTCGGGACCGTCATCGACGGTAAGCCCGAGGTGATCAGGATCTCACTGATCGTCCTGCTCGCCGGCGGCCACCTGCTCATCGAGGACGTACCCGGCGTGGGAAAGACGATGCTCGCCAAGGCCCTCGCGCGCTCCATCGACGCTCGTGTCCGCCGCATCCAGTTCACACCGGATCTGCTGCCCAGCGACGTCACCGGGGTGAGCGTCTACAACCAGGACACCAGGGACTTCGAATTCCGCCCCGGACCGGTGTTCGCCAACATCGTCGTCGGCGACGAGATCAACCGGGCCGCCCCCAAGGCGCAGTCAGCACTCCTGGAATGCATGGAGGAACACCAGGTCACCATCGACGGTGTCACCTACCATCTGGAGCCACCGTTCATGGTCATAGCGACCCAGAACCCGATCGAGATGGAAGGCACCCATCCACTGCCGGAAGCGCAGCGCGATCGTTTCACCGCGCGGGTGTCGATGGGCTACCCGTCGCCCGCGGCCGAGCTAGCCATGATCGACAGCCACGGGACCACCGAACCCCTGGACGGGATCAGTCCCGCCACCGACGCAGGTGAGATCGCCAAGCTGATTTCCCTGGTACGCGCCATACATGTGTCCGATGACGTACGCCGGTACATCGTCGACCTCGTGGCTGCCACCCGCCGGCATCCCGAACTCGCCCTGGGTGCATCTCCCCGTGCGACCCTGCACCTCGTGCGGACTGCCCGGGCCCGGGCCGCGCTGGACGGCCGAACCTTCGTCGTGCCCGACGACGTCCAGGCCATGGCGGCGCCGGTGCTCGCCCACCGGCTGCTGGTGAACCCCGACATCGCGATGTCGAGCACGTCCATGACCGACATCAGCTCCCGGATCATTACCGAGATCGTCGCACGTGTTCCCATCCCACGCCATGGGGCACGTCCGCCGCACCGCGGCCGTTGAGTTCCCATGCTCGACTTTCTGGCGGCGATACGCGGGCTGACCATCCGCGGACTCTGCTTCGTGGCCACCGGACTGGCCTGCTGCGCGCTGGCCGCCACGGTCGGCGAGGAAGACCTGTTCCGCGTCGGCATACTGCTGGTCGCGCTGCCGGTGTGCGCGGCGGCGTTCGTGTGCAAGACCCGTTACCGGCTCGCGTGCCACCGCTTTCTCGTGCCCGCCCGGGTGGCCGTGGACGGTGCCGTTTCGGTCGGCATCCGGATCGACAACATAAGCGGACGTCCCTCCTCAGTCCTACTGGTCGATGACGAGGTTCCAGACCCTCTCGGCTTCCGGGCCCGGTTCGTGCTCGACCGGGTGGAGGCGGGTGGCGTCCGGTACCTCACCTACAAGCTTCGTCCCCAACTGCGCGGCCGCCACCTGATCGGACCGATAGCGATTCGGATCACGGATCCCTTCGGGCTCTGCGAGCTCACGCGCGCGTTCCGCAGCCGCGACGAGCTGATCGTGACCCCACCGGTGGAGGTCCTGCCCCGGACCCGTCCCGGCGGTCACGTCACGATCAGCACCCACCGTCAGCGGCATGCATCGGCTGCTGGTGCGGACGACTTCTCCACCCGTCCCTACCAGGCCGGCGACGACCTCCGGCGGGTTCACTGGCGGACCAGTGCCCGCACCGGCGCCCTGATGGTGCGTCAGGAGGAGGGCTTCCGCCCGAGCAGCGCGACCCTGTTCCTCGACACCCGTTCCGGTGCCTGGGCCGACCGGGGTCCCATGTCCTCGTTCGAATGGGCGGTCGGCGCGGCCGCCTCGATCGCTGTACACCTGACCGGGACGGGCCAGACAGTGCGGCTGCTGTGTGGCAACGCCACGACCCCCGCCGCGGTGCGGGGATCACGCAACCCGACCGCGGTGCTGGACACGCTCGCGGTGGTGGACGTGACCGACACCCCTTCGATCCAGGGCGCGCGCAGCCGTCTGCAGGCAGCGGACAACGCGATGGTGGTCGCGATCCTCGGGCACACCGATCCGGTACAGGCCCTCGCCCTGGCCCGGGCACGCCCACGCGACGCCACCGCGATCGCTGTGCTGGTCGACGTGGCGACCTGGAGCGCGGACCGCTCAGTCGGCGGAAACGAAACCCTGCGGGCGTGCCGAACGATCTTCCAGCGTCACGGCTGGAAAGTAGTCACCGCATGTCACGGCGACAGGCTCGCCACGCTGTGGCCGGCAACGACCGGAAATGAACCCGCTCAGGACGGTGAGACAGCCGCGGCCGGGCACCGGCCCGTACCCGTACGGGTGTCGGCTGACATGGTTCACGACGACCCGCGTACACCGGAGTCGACCACCGGTGGGCTCGACGCGGGCCCGGTCGTAGGCGGCGATCCGGCTGCGGGACCGCAAGGGGGATCGACATCGGAATCGGAACCGGCAGTGGAACCCGTAGTGGAACCCGCGATGGAACCCGCGATGGAACCCAGCCGCGCGCCGTCCACGAACACACAGGCCGGAGTGGCACGGTGACCTCCCGGCTCCGGCTGTCCCCTCCCATCGGTGGCGCCTTGGCGTCGCTGCTCTGCGCATCCGCGCTCACGCCGTTGTTCGAAGGCTTCTGGTGGTGGTTCGGCCCCGTGATCGTGGCCACCGCGGTAGCTGTGGCCACGGCCGCGTTGGCGCGGACGCTCCGGCTGGCCATCCCGGTGGCGCTCGTATTCGGGCTGCTCGGACTCGTGATAACGGTTACGGCGCTGTACGCGCGCGAGACCGCTGTCGCCGGTCTGGTCCCGACGGGACGGACGGTGGACGCGCTGCGTACCCTTGTCACGGCCGGTCGCGACGACGTGTCCAGGCTTGCCGCACCAGTACCGCGACGACCGGGCCTGGTGATACTCACCGTCACCGGTGTCTACATCGTCGCGATGATCGTCGACTTCCTGGTGGTGACGATCCGACGCCCGACGCTTGCGGGACTTCCACTGCTGGCGTTGTTCATGCTGCCCGCAGCCGTACTGCCACACGGTGTCGGAGTAACACCGTTTCTGCTCGGCACGGCAGGATTTCTACTGCTGCTCGTGATGGACAGGCAACAGACGGTCGAACGCTGGGGAAAGCCGATCACCGGATCGGAGCGGCCGTCGCTACCGAACAGCGCAGGCAGCCTTGCCGCCGGGATCGCCCTGTGCGCGGTGGTGTGCACGCTGGCCGTCCCGGCACTGCTGCCATCCCTCGATGGAGTGGGGCCGTTGGCCCGCCAGCAGGGTGCTCCCCGCTACACGGTCGGCCCGGGTTCAGCGATCGTGCTGCCGCCGTTCGTCTCGATGTCACAGCAACTGCATGCCAGCGAACCCACGAGCCTGCTGTCGGTGCGCATGGCCACCCCTCGGTACCTGCGGCTGACCGCGCTGGAACAGTTCGACGGGCAGCGGTTCACTCTTCGCTCGCTGCACGCGACCAGCGATGCGAGAATCAGTGACGGTCTTCCCGCGGTGGCCCGCAACACCCGCGCCACGACAGTGTCAGCGACGATCAACGTATCGACGGTCCTGGCGGAACGCTACCTTCCGCTGCCTGGGACCCCGACCAGGATCGACGGTCTTGCTCCGGGAAGCGACTGGCGGCTGTCCGCCGACACCGGCACGGTCTTCAGTACCCGGTCCACTACCGCCGGCGCACACTTCCAGGTGGAAGCGTCCATCCCCGACCCGCTTCCAAGCCAGCTCGCGGCCTCACCGCGGACGTTCCCGGCAGATCTGAAGATTGACACGGAGCTGCCGCCCAACACCGACCCGCGGGTCGGAAAACTCGCCCGTGACATAACAGCGACCCGCACGAACAGCTACGAGCAGGCTATGGCGATCCAGAACTACTTGCACGACACCAACTTCATCTACGACCTCAACGGCGCTCCCACGACCCAGGACGGGGCTCTGGCCGAGTTCCTGTTCAAGACCAGACGTGGTTACTGTGAGCAGTTCGCCTCCGCGATGACCGTGCTGCTGCGAGCGCTCGGCATCCCCGCCCGGGTTGTGATCGGCTTCGTCCCGGGGACCCGACAGGCCGACGGCAGCTATCTGATCACCAACAAGGATGCGCACGCCTGGCCGGAAGCGTGGTTCGCCTCGACCGGGTGGGTTTCCTTCGAGCCCACTCCTCGCGCCGATGGCACCATCACCCCGGATTACGCGTTGTCCCCCGACGCGACCGGGCAGAGCCCGAGCTCCTCGGCCACGCCGTCGCACAGCGCCCCCACGCCGACTCCGTCGACGGATCCGCATACCGGTGCCAGCCAGGATGGCACACCCATCGCAGAGCCGAAAACTTCCGAAAAGGCACATTTCGGAGGCATTTCACTAGCTACGATCATCCTGTGGGGTACGCGGGCTCTGCTCGGGACCGGCATCGTCGCGGTGCTGCTGCTTCCAGCGATGGTGCGGATCGCGCGCCGCCGCCGCCGTGTCGCCGCCGCCATGACAGGCGGTCACCCCGATCGCGACGGGTCAGCGGCCGTGGATGTCCGCGTGCACGCGGCCTGGGCCGAACTCACGGACCTCACGGCCGATCTTGGATTGCGGGCGCGCCCGAACGAGTCGCCGCGGGCCGTTGC
The DNA here is from genome assembly GCF_963555885.1 of Protofrankia sp. Cr2. NCBI lineage: Bacteria > Bacillati > Actinomycetota > Actinomycetes > Frankiales > Frankiaceae > Protofrankia > Protofrankia sp. Cr2. The sequence goes on along the minus strand of NZ_CAUVXG010000048.1, from coordinate 27,292 downwards.
AATCCGCCTGGCCGACCACATCGCCGCCAGCACCGAGGTCGCGGCACCCGACGCCGAGACGGGACGGGCTGCGTTGTTGCGGATCGCCGAGGCGGAGGAGCTGGCCTGCTACGGACCACCCACGCGGGCACTGTCCGGCACGTCCGACGGAGGGATCGGACGTAACCTGCAGCTGGTCGGGCGGCTGCTGCGAACGGCGGCCCCGCGCAGCGACCGGGCGCGCGCACTGGTCGCCCCACGTTCGGTGATCGGTGAATTGAATGGATTCACCCGATTCACCCGGCGGAAACGACTCGGCCGTCAGCCGGCCGACACCGTCAAGTCAGCTCAGCCGTAGGTCAGCCCAGCCGTAGGTCAGCCCAGCCGTCACTGGCCGTCCCTGTCCTCCCATCGACGGTGCCAACGTTCCTCAAGGCGCTGGGCGATCGAAGCACGGGTCCGGCGACGTGAAACCGACGGCTGACGACCGCCCGACTCGCCACCGCGGCCACCGATCCGGCGAAGATCGGCTGCGCCCCGTGACGCCGCGAACAGCATCAGACCGAAGCCGAGCACACCGAAGACCACGATCAGCGGCGTCCGGTTGAGCACGACTCCGACAACCAGGACGACCAATCCGAGCACGAACAGGAGAACGCTGTGACGAACCCTGCGTAGCAGGTAGGTACGGGGATTCGTCGAGCGGACCGTGCTCGCGAACTTCGGATCGTCCTCGACGAGCGCGCGCTCAATCTGATCCAGCAGGCGCTGCTCGTTTTCCGAGAGCGGCATCGACGCTCCTCCCACGACCGGCAGGTCCGGCAGACGGAACCTGACACCCAAGAATAGGCACGAGCGGGCGAGCGCGGTAGGCAACCAACCATGCCGAGACAGACCGATCGGTTCGTCCTGCCCTCAGTCCTCCCCCAGCCCATCCCGTGTGACACCGGGAGGCCCATCCCGTGTGACACCGGGAGATGTCATCAGCGACGCCGGCCGGATCGTATCCGCACCGAAACGGCTACGTGCACGGTCCGCAGCGCGCTCGGCATCTCGCCGCCCGAAGCGGCGTTCACCCAACGCAAGCTGGTGAGTCAGATCTCCGGCCGCGACGAGATTCTCAACCCGCACGCCGACCAGACGTACCGCGACCGGTCGAGCGGCGATGCCCTCAGCGCGAAGCCCGTCGAACAGTTCACATACGGTAAGATAGATCGTCTGTGCGACATCGGTCGGTTCAGGTAACGTGCGCGCCCGGGTAACGGTGGTGAAGTCAGTGTAGCGGACCTTGAGCGAGACAGTGCGGGCTCCGTAGCTGCGGCCCCGCAGCCGGGCGCCGATCCGCTCAGACAGGCGCAACAACTCCCGGACGATGTCGGCTCGATCCGCGGTGTCGATCGGGAAGGTCTCTTCGGCCCCGATGCTGCGATCGACCGCGCGTGGACTGACCACCCGGTCGTCACGGCCGTGGGCAAGCGCGGACAGCTGCGCTCCCACAGCCCGGCCGAGCACAGCCTGGAGAGTGGCGAGCGGAGTGTCGGCAATGTCACCGATGGTACGCAGACCCAGACGCCGCAGGATTGCCTCGGTACGTTCCCCGACTCCCCACAGCGCGGTGGTGGGCAGTGGATGCAGGAAAGCAAGCACACCGTGATCGGGAACCACCAGCAAGCCGTCCGGCTTGCACCGCGCGGACGCAATCTTGGCGATGAACATCGACGGCGCCACCCCGACCGAACAGGTCAGCCCTTGCTCGGAGGCGACCCTGGCCCGGATGGCCGCTGCCACGCGAGCCGGCGGGCCGAAATGCCGGCGAGCGCCCGTGACGTCGAGAAACGCCTCGTCAAGGGACAACGGCTGGACCATCGGCGTGACGTCATGAAAGATCTCCATGACCGCTGTGGACGCCGCACGGTAGGCGGCGTGGTCGGCGGGTACCACCACCGCCGCCGGGCACAGTCGACGCGCCTGGGCCATGGGCATGGCGCTTCGTACACCGAAGCGACGCGCCTCATAGGTCGCGGACAGCACCACCCCCCGCGCGCCGCCACCGACGATCACGGGACAGCCCTGCAGGCGTGGTGCGGCCCGCACCGCAACCGAGGCGAAAAATGCGTCCATGTCGACGTGCAGGACACAGCTGCCCTCATCGTCGGACAGCCCGTCGGTGCTCACCGTGACCGCATCCAGCTGCCTACTGTCAGCCGGCGTTGCGGTGAGCAAGAACGTGCAACTGAGTGGCAAGATCGCGAAACGGCCGGCGAGAGGACGCGGCGATCTCCAGGCGCAGCAACCGCTCGGCTGCGGACGGGTCCCCGTCCACCAACGCTCCGGGTACCAGGTCCGCGAACACCCGTACACCGTGGATCGCGATCACATCGGCACCGGCATCCCGCACCATGCCGGCGAGAGCACGCGCATCGAAACGGTGCGCGGGGTCGGATGTTCCGCACCGCCCGCCGGGATCGGCAAGCGCGTACTGCGCCTCCGCGAACCTGCCGGCGAGTGCGCGGGCGAGCACGACTGCGTCCCGGTTGGCGGCGACGATGCTGAGCAGGCCGCCCGGACGCAGGACCAACGCCGCGGCCGCGAGCGCACGGGCGGGTTCATCCACCACTTCCAGCACGGTGTGGCACAGCAGCACGTCGCAGGAAGCAGCACCGACGATCCCCGGGAGGGTAGAAAGATCCCCCTGACGTGCCGCCACCAGATGCGTGACCCCGCGTTCAGCTGCCCGCCGGTCGAGGGACGCGAGTGAGTCAGGGCTCGGATCGACCACTGTCACCCGGTGGCCCTGCTCAGCCAACGGTACCGCGAACCCGCCGCTCCCGCCGCCGGCGTCCACGATCGCCAGCGAGGTGTTCCCGGGCGGAGTCATGACGGCCAGGGCATCCCGCAGACCCTGCCAGACCACGGCTTGGCGAAGATCTTCCCAGCTGACTGGACGACTTCCGACAACCATGCCGTACCTCCGGTTGGGCGATGCCCGTTCGGGACTTCCCGACGCCTCATGCGGCAGGCTAGCCGCGGGCACCCATCCTCCCGTCTTCACCTGCCGGCGAACCTCACACCGGCAGGCGCAGACCGATGGCGACGCCGACCGCCAGACCGCCCAGGGACAGACCTGCCAGGCGCAGTGCCCAGTCAGGAGGCCGCCGGCCCCGGCCCGGGGCTTCATGCGACGGTTCGGACGCGGCAGGCAGCGTCACCCCGGACGGGATCTGCCGCGGACCACCCCTTCGGATGATCATATTCATACAAAACTCCCATCTTCGGTGGCCAAGACACATGAGATGACCACCGATAGTGATGGTTAGATCTACGACATGCAAGGCGAGCTCGTGGGGATCGCCAGCGGCAGGCGATCCAACCGCTCGGCGATGACGTTCACCACGTTCGCGACCTGAGCAGCCCGATCCCGGCCGTAACGCTGAAAGACATACTGGATGACTTTCTCTCGACGGCCGGATTCGATGTCGATGTCCGGAGGACCATCTCGCTCCGGTGCGAGGAAACGCTCGAACAGCAGGACGAACGACACCGCATCCACATTGGTGATACCCAGCGCGTAGCAGACCGCGGAGTTCGCTGCCGAGCCCCGTCCCTGGCACAGAATGTTGTTGTCCCGACAGAAGACGACGATATTGTGGACAATCAGGAAGTAACCTGGAAAGCCCAGGGATTCGATCAGATCAAGCTCGTGGTCGAGCTGCGCATAGGCACCCGCGACGCGTTCCCGATGGCGCGGGCCATATCGGCACGCGGCTCCGTCCTCGGTGAGCGCCCGGAGCCGGACCGCCTCGCTCTCCCCCGCAGCCAGCGGAAAGTCCGGCAGTCTGGGTGTGATCAACTTCAGATTGAAGGCGAGTTCCGCACCGAGTCGGGCCGCCTGTCGCACCACTCCGGGAAATCGCGCGAAACGTGCCGCCATCTCCGCCGGAGACCTCAGGTGAGCCCCAGCCGCGGCCGGCAGCCAGCCGTCCAGATCATCGAGGCTGCGCCGGGCCCGCACAGCCGCCAACGTCGCCGCCAGCCGGGATCCGGCCGGGGTTGCATAGTGCACGTTGTTCGTGGCGACGAGCCTGCACCCGTACACCGTGGCGATGCTCGCGAGCGCCTCGTTGCGGGCGCCATCATGCGGATTATCATGATCCCACAGTTCGACGGCGGCGTTGTCCCGGCCGAACAACGCCGTCAGCGTGTCCAACGCACCCCGAGCCGCCTGCGGGCCGGCCGAGACCTCGGCATTCACGATCTTCTGGAGATCAGCCAGGGTAGCCGTCTTGGTCAAAGCGACCTTCAGCCTCGGGACGGGCTGGCTGACCCGACAAGCATGGCCGGCAGCGCCGGCTGTGACGGCAGGCCCAACGTTGTTTCCACCACCGCGAGAAAGATTTCAACCTGGCGGGCCAGGTCATCGGCATCGCGGGTACCGACTACCGGCAGACCCGCCTCGGCCGCCGCCCGCCTGGCGGCACCGGATGCGAAGAACTGCGCCCACTCCGCCAGTTCAGGTGCCACCGTCGCAAGCAGCCGCCAGGCACTCGCCGGCCGACCACGGTGACCGGGACTGGCCTGAGCCCGATCGGCGAGGACAGCCGCGGCGGCACGCAGCGCCGCCAGATGGGCCAGGGCGTACCGCTCCCCGGGAAGCTGGGCGAGGCTCGCCTCATCAAGGCCGTGACGCGCGGCCAAGAGCAGCTCGTCGCGGGAACGGCGGGGCAGCCCCGCGGCCGGGAGCGCCGTTCGAACGTCAGGACGCTCCCGCGGCAGAGCAGACACGGAACATGCAGCACGTTGGTCAACAGTCCGCCGGCTCATGACCACTCCTTCCAGGTATCGAACACATGTTCGATCTCTAGAAGGAGTAAACCTCGCCCGAGCCGGATCCGTCAACATCGTCGGCCGAGCGGACCACCGAGGGCGCAGGACGACGGCCCCGACCACTAAGAGC
>NZ_CAUVXG010000048.1:1680-22162 GCF_963555885.1 Protofrankia sp. Cr2 | reverse complement strand
GCACTCCCGACCGCAGCCCCTCGGACTGATGGCGGGGTCGTGCCGCACACAACACCACAGGCTGACCGTTCCCAGAGCGTGCACCGGACGACATCTGCGCAGTCCGGGCCTTCGGCGGCGCGAAAGAACCACGATCGCGCCGCCTCGTGCCCTTCAGCAGCAGAAACCAACCCAGGGTCAGCAGAACCAACGGATCATGGAGACCCCCGCGCCGACGACGATCGTCGTCCACGAGCACCAACGCCGTGCAGTCATGCGCGAACCGAATGAGACCGCCGTCGTATCTGCTCAGAAAGCCGCATTCAAAGACGGACCCGCGGGGAACGACCCAACGCACCGCGCAGCTACCAGGAAGTTCGACCATGCCGCCGCCACCGCGACGCGCCGACCGAAAGGCAGCCAGCGGAATCCGCGTATCGGAATCGAACACCCGTGTCCCCCGGCCATCAAGATCTTCTTCTAGCGTCAGTGGCCGACCGGCAACCATCAGTTCAACCCGGCGGTGGTCATCCCACTCCGCGAGAATCGCGGCGACGCAACGGTCATCCGCGACGAGCATGACCCAACCCAGCCTACCGTCGACGGCACCCAGGGCCACCTCATGCAGAAGCCCCGGCCGCGGCGTCTCCTTCGTCGATATGTTCATGATGATCGACGCGCCTTCCTGTTGTTCCTTCGGCCCCCGTACAAGCAGACCTGCGTGGAACAAGCAAACCAGGCAGCCATCAACCAGTCGTACACGCACGATCACTGCGAAAATTGATGTCCCGTTGATGATAACGTGGGATCGGCGGTGGGACCCACGCGAGCCGACAACGAAAGAATCCGCGATACTTTGCACGGTAGCAGTCGTCCATCCGACTCGACCCAGGGACGCGAAGTGGTTGCCACAGCGGCGCACACGACGCACGCTGCACCAGTAGGCCAAAGGCAGCGCGATCGTCGCCCTCGCCAAAGGCGCCGGCGACATGGCCGTGCCGCCGGCGGCCCGAAGAAGCGCGGACCCACAAGCAGGTATCGCCGGATACCGTAACCAGACGGGATCAGCACGAGAAGGTCGCATGCCAAACGAAGACAACCTGCATTTCGCGATCCTGGGGCCCACTGAGGTCACCCGTGACGGCGAAGGGATCGTTCTTGGCGGAAAGCAGCGAAAAGTGCTGCTCACAGCCCTGCTGTTGAACGTCGGCCAGATCGTCACAACCCATCGACTGATCGAGGCGGTCTGGGACGGCCGCCCCCCGGACCGGGCGTCGGCAACCTTACGGACACACATCAGCGAGCTGCGCCGCCGACTCGAACCGGCCGAACGCAACCGCATCCTGGTTCGTCACGGCCCGGGATACTCTCTTCGGGTCAGTCCCGAACAGATCGACGCCATCCGGGCACACGCCCTACTCGACCAAGGTCGCCGCGCCGTCGCGGACGGGGATCCGGTCGCCGCGATCGCCCCGTTACAGGAGGCCCAAGGCCTGTGGCGCGGTCAGCCACTCGCCGACGTCGCCGAGTACGTCTTTGCCGCCGCCCACATCCAGCGCCTCGATGAACTGCACCGCGATGTCCAGCAAACTCGGATCTCCGCGGACCTCTTGCTCGGCCGCCACCGGGAGATCATCGGTGACCTTCGGGCGCTGGTCACCCAGTACCCACGTGACGACGCACTGCGCAGAGATCTCGTCATCGCCCTGTACCGGGCCAACCGGTCGGACGACGCCACGCAGGCATGCCGCGACGGGCTCGAGGCCCTGCACTCCCACGGCCTGGACTCGCCTCTGCTACGCCGACTACAGGAGGACCTCCTACGGGGATCGGCCACCTTGGACTGGACACCGCCACGCGCGCTGGAGCGCCCGACCCGCCCGACGCCACCGAGCCTCGGGGTCTACCAACTTCCGCCGGACGTCGACGAGTTCACCGGCCGCGACAGCATCCGGACCAGGATCCTCACCGCGCTGACCGACCCGGACGCGCTGGCCAGAAGCACCGTCGTCGTAGCGATCGCAGGCAAACCCGGAGCAGGCAAGACCGCGCTGGCCGTCCACCTGGCCCACCAGGTTCGCGAGCACTTCCCCGACCCGAGCCTGTTCTTCGACCTGCGGGGCAACATGCAGTCACCGTTGGAGCCGACCCGAGTACTAACCCGGCTCGTACAGGCACTTGGAGTGACCAGAACCGCGGTACCCACCGACCCAGACGATCTGGTGGAGATGTACCACGGCCTTCTCGCCAATCAACGCATGATAATCGTCCTGGACAACGCCGCCAACGAAGCTCAGATCCGGCGGTTGCTGCCCGCCACTCCCGGTTGCGCGGTCATCGTCACCAGCCGCGCCCGACTGCACAGCCTGGACGCCTATCACCGGACCATCGACGTCCTGCACCCCACCGAAGCCGTCGCGCTGCTGGCGAAACTCACCGGTGACCAGCGGGTCGAAGCCGAACCCGAGGCCGTCCGCGACATCGCCGGGCTCTGTGGCTATCTGCCGATGGCGATCCAGATCGCCGGTCGCAAGATCGCCGCCCACCCACACTGGCGACTGGCCCGCGTCGCCGGCCGACTCACCGGTGAACGTGACCGGTTGTCCTGGCTGGAACTCGGTGACCTCGAGGTCCGAGCCAGCTTCGCGCTGAGCTACGATGGTCGTCCCGAGGATGAACGCCAGGCATTCCGGTTGCTCGCCCTCCCCAACATCGTCGATTTCGCACCCTGGGCTGCGGCGGCCCTGCTCGACATCGGCAGCGACGAGGCCGAGGACGTCCTTGACCGCCTCGCCGACGCCCAGCTCCTGGAACGGCGTGGTCCCGACCAGACCGGGCAGACCCGATACCGTTTCCACGACCTGATGCGGGTCTTCGCGCGGGAACGCCAGACCGGCGAGCGGCAACGCGATGATGTTTCTCCTCGCGTTGTCGGCGGCCCAGCGGAGCATGACAACACCGCCGGGGCTGACACAGAGCCGATTGCAACCGGCTCGGTTGCAACCGAGCCGGTGAACACCGCCGGCGACGATCTGCGCACCGCCCTGACCAGACTGCTTCCGGCGTACCTGACCGTCGTCGACCGCGCCACCGCGGTCTTCTCACCCGGTGGGCCACAGACGACCGACAACCCGGTCGCGCACAGTGCGCCGACAGACGAGATCGACGCCGTCTCCGCCCTGGTTGCCGGGCCACTGGTCTGGTTCGGTATCGAACGCGTCAACCTTCATCTCCTGATCGAGCAGGCGGCCACGCTGAAGCTCGACGAGATGACGTGGCGGTTGGCCGCGGCTGCCACCCGGTTCTACGAATTCAACGGCCATTGGGACGACTGGGATCAGACACACACCCAGGGCCTGACGGCGGCCCGCCGGGCGGGCGACCCGCTCGCTGAAGCCACCATGTTGTGCAATCTCGGCGACCGGGACATCCTCCTCGCCTTCGAGGAGGCATCCTGGCGTCTGGGCGCCCCTGGCACCGACCCGGACAGCCAGCCCGCGATCGGCGCGAACGGCGCGACACGCGATCACCTCGACCTCGCCACCGAACGGTTCACCCGCAGCCTTGAGATCTTCACTGCCATTGATCACATCTATGGCGAAGCGCGCAGTCTGCACGGACTCGCCAACGCCTGCCGGGGCAAGGGCCAGTTCGATGAGGCGGCGGAATTCTTCGACCGGGCGCTGCAGCTGTTCCGCCAGTCCAACAGCCCGGCCGCGGAGGCCGAAACGCTGGTGTGCCTGGCCATGTGCCACGGCAACCGCCAGGAACTCTCCGAGGCCATCACCTGCCTGTCGATGAGCCTGTCGATCGCGCTGGATCTCGACAATCGGCCGCTGGAGGCGTACGCACTGCGTCGCCGCGGTGACCTCTACCGCAGCCAGGCACGACTGGAAAGCGCACTCGCCGCGTACAACGACTCCCTGACCCTGCTCGCGGCCCTGCCGGACCCGCTGTGGGAGCCACGCGTCCTGATCGGCCGCGGGGACATACTCGCGCAGATGGACGACCTTCCCAGCGCCCGGCGATCCTGGCAGCAGGGCATCAACCTGCTGCGCAAGACCGGCTCCGGGGAACTCGCCGTCGCGGAGCAACGCCTGTCCACGACCGCGCCCGTCAAACCCGCCCAGTTCAGCGCCGGCCGGCTGCTCGGCGGATTCGACCCCGCCTACTTCATCAACCGCGCCGCCGCCAGCCGGCGGATCGTGCGGGTCCTCAACACGTGGACCGATCTGGTCGCACCCCAGCATGAACAGGGATTCGCAACAGCCATCGGCAGCGCGCTGGACGGTGGTGCGCTGGTGCAGATCCTCCTGCTCGACCCGGACTCCGCTGCCGCCGCGCAACGCAAGGAGGATCTGAGCCGCAGCGTCAACGTCCCTGACGCGATCAGAAGTAACCTGCGCCGGCTCGACGCCATCCGAGCGGATCTGGACCCGCGCCTGCGGCACCGGATGTCCGTGCGTGTCTACACCGAGCAACCGCTGGCGAGTTACCACCGGTGGGACAACGGAGCGATCGTGTCGACATACCCGGTTGGTCGCTCCTCAGCCGCGTCCACCCAGCATGAGACGACCATCGACTCCACCCTCGTCCAGTTCATCGAGCAGCGCTTCGCCAGCTTGTGGGGTCCGGAGGTCAGCACCGGGCTTGACGACTATCTGGGGCTACCGCTGCTGATCGATTCGCGAACGGACGGCGCGTCGGCGCTCACTGTGCAGTACGTACAGCTCGACGACTCGGTCTACGTGGCCGACGACACGTTGGCCCGGCTGGTCCGCGACAGCGGCCCGGACGGCGTTCTCGCGCAGGTCGCCGGGCCTGGGCGTCATCCCTTGCTGACGTTGGGGAGATGCCGTGTGCTGCTGTGTCGCGACGACTCATCCCGTATCCGAGCCTTCTTCGTACAGAAGTACGAGATGGAACACGACGGCGTGCTGCGCTTGTCACCGCTGCGGTCGGTGGGCCCCACGATACGGTTGTGACCGTGGGACGCGGCGATGAAACCGGTGACGATGCGGCCCAGAGCTGCCCACTGGTGACTGTCGACCTGTGGGGGGTGCATCCCCGCCATGTCCCGCACGCAGTCGCGAGAATGGCGCTGGACCGCCGGCACCTGCGGCGCACGACCGGCGTCGTCTTCGCCAGATCGCTCGGCACCGGACGCGGCCAGACGTTCGGTCTGCGCGACGCCGACGTGCTGCGCTGGGGTCTGCTGACCGTCTGGGCTTCCGCGCGAGATGCGGCCGCGTTCGAACGGTCCGCCATGATCGGCGCATGGTCTGCAATCGCGCACGAACGGTGGCGAGCTGAGCTCCACCCGCTGTCGTCCCGCGGACGGTGGGCCCGCCAGCGTCCGTTCGGCGACCCGGTGGCGCAGCCCGCGAGTCTGACGCACCCAGCGGCTCCGATTGCGGTGATCACCAGAGCCAGGCTGTCGCTGCGGCGGGCACCTGCCTTCTGGCGCGCGGTGCCGCCGGTGGCCGAGGACCTCACCCGATGCGAGGGCCTGCGGTTCGCGGTGGGGATCGGCGAGGCACCCCTGGGCCTGCTGGGAACCTTCAGCGTCTGGGACGATGCCGAGGCATTGTGCCAGTTCGCTTACGGCAGCCCGGCCCATGCTGAGGTCGTTCGCCGGACCGTCGAGGACGGCTGGTACAAGGAAGAGCTCTTTGCGCGTTTCGCGGTGCTACGTACCCATGGAACCGTTAAGGGCCGTGACCCGCTGGCACAATCCGGGCAGGGGCCCGAACCTGACAGATCAGTTTCACCGATCCGACAGGAACCGCGAACAGCGTGATCATGAACCATCCCACGTGCTCGGAGGCCCACGGTCGCCGGGACGGCGATTCCTGACCCCTGTCATCCGACCATGACCGACGAGCCGGATCGACAGTGGTGTCGGTCACCACGAGATCCTCACAGTTAACCGACTATTGACGATCGTACGGCACGCTGGAAGTTATGCCGAGCGCAGATCTTCACCAGGAGCCGGACCGCGACGCGCGCCACTACAAGGACCCTTTATTACACACGAGACCATAAACATGTCTTCCGGTAGCAGTGTTTCACTTGAGATTGATAGCCAAAGGAAACAGGAATGTCTACACCCGCCGAGTCCGACGTACGCTTCCACTCTCACCAGCCGCATCACACCCGCCGGGTCCTCATCGCGACCGGGGTGAGCGAACCCACCCGGCTGTCCCTGGAGTCGCTTCCGACGGTGTGGCTGCGAGCGGACCTCGCCACCACACCGTCCGCGCTGCCCGAGGCGCTGTCGACGTTGCGACCCCACACCCTGATCGTTGGCGCGAATATCGTGGACGCGGCCGCCATGGCCGCCTGGACTACGGCGGTTCGCGCACAGGACGATCACAATGGACTTCTGATCGTTCGCCGCGGCACCTCACTCGCGGCAATCGACCGTGACTGCGCAGCCTCCCACGGCATCACGGTCGTCAACACTCCCGAGGTCAACGCTCGCCATATCGCCCGTTTCGTCGTCAACGCGCTGCTGATCGATGAACCTGACCCCCGCCTGGATCCCGGCACGGTGACCGTAGGCCTGATCGGTGCCGGCGCGATCAACGGGCGAGTCGCGCGGGCCGCCGCAGCCCGAGGCCATCGGATTCTCGTCCACACGCCGTCCCTGACCGCCCACCCACAGGCGCGGGTCGACTGGCTGTCCGGGCACGCGCTGGCGGACGCGACCGTCACCTTCGCCCGCGACGTCGCCACCGTATTCGCCGGCTCCGATCTACTCAGCATCGCCGTGCCGCTGACCACCAGCGGCCCGCACCCGACCGGGGGGCTCGTCGGCACCGAGCATGTCAAGGCATTCGCAGGCACCCGAATCGTGGCGATCTGCGAGCCGGAGGTTCTCACCGATGAAGCGATCATGGATGCCTACTCCAGGCGCGAGCTGACGGTTGTCATCGACAACGCGCCCGGGTTGGTCGGCCCGCTGCGCCAGCGGATCATGGATCGATTCCCGGATGGCACAGCGCTGCGCCCCGGCTTCACCGTCAGTTCAGCCGCGATGCGCATGCCCGGCTGCGCCGAAGATCTTGACCAGGCGGTTCTCACCGTGGTGGCCACCAGCGAGGTTGCTGATCTGTTCGCCGGCCTGGCCGACGACCAGGACGCAGACCGGGACCCCACACCGGCGGCCACCACACCGGCGGCCACCACACCGGCGGCCACCACGCCGGCCGGGTGCGTCGCCGAACCGCCGGCTGACCGTCGCGAACACGGTCGGCGTCATCATCGGGTCGATCCCGGCGAGATAGTGATCATCGGTGCCGGAATCGTCGGGTTGACCATCGCCCTGAGCCTGCACACAGCCGGCTGGCGCAAGCTGCGGGTGCTGGACGCGGCCCCGGCCGACCGCAGCGACCCCAACCTGCAGGGCACGACCTACCGCGGTACCGACGGGCGTCACCTGTCGCTGACCGAGACGATTCCACACGCGGACGGATCCCGGCGTACGGTTCTTCACCGGCCGCCCGCGGACGGCGGATGGCAGCTACGCGACCCGATCAGCCTCAATGATACCGAACGTGACTGGATTGCAGCCTTCGAGGAATTTGCCGACCGTGCCGGGTTGCGTGCGCTCACGGTCGATCTCGCGATCGGTCTCAACCGCCTGGGCCTACGCGGCTGGGAGGTGTTGTTCGCGCGCTACCCGCATGCCTTCGACCGGCTGCGCCGGGATGCCCGGCTGCCCCGCTGTTACCTGTCTGCGTCGGATCTCGCCGCCGGGATACGACTGCAGGGCGCGATCAACTCCGCGGCCAGGGTCCTTGGCCCGGACGAGATCGCGCTGCGCTGGCCTGCTCTCGTCACGGCCGCCGCCGACATGGTCGAAGACCTGGCTCGCCCAACCCCCCAATCCGTCCACGGTGCTGTCGAGGTCGACGGTTACGCCGTCAACATTCACCAACTTGCCGACACCATCCGTGATCTGATCGCAGCTGCCGGCGTACCCGTGCATGCCGGCAGCCCGGTGCGGTCCCTGCGCCGGATCGCGAGCGGCAACGCGGCCGGCAACTCCGGCGATCTCATTAATGATCTTCTCAGCAACAGTGCGCACGACAGTTCCGGTGACAATCCCGGGGACGATTCGAACAACGCTTCAGGCAACGCTTCAAACGACGATTCAAACGACGATTCAAACAATATGGAACTCGTCCTTGACGATGGCACAACCATACGGGCCGGCACCGTCATCGTGACGATCGGCGGGCGTGATCTGGTTGCCCTCCTGGGCGAGGACGCACCATCAGCCGGCGCGGTCCAGCACGTTCTCGGAGTTTCGTTGACACTGCCCAACCCCGGTCTGCGACACGCCATCAAGGTGCACGCGCCGGACCCCGTCGGGGTCGTTAACATTACCTTGTCTGCGGACTCCGCCCTGATACACGCCAGCGGAGGTTTCGGCTACCTGGGACTCGCACGCCCTGCGCCGGACGATCCGCGGGTTGCGGAACTGATGGCGGCGCTGGAGGACATCGTCGGGCGGCTGCTTGCCCCGCCGCAAGGCTCGGACGGACCGCATCGGATCCTCGACCGCCGCACCTGCGAACGTCCGATGACCCCGGACGGTCTGCCGGTGCTGGAAGCCGTGGATGCCTTCGGCGGACAGGTGGTGGTGGCCGCCGGGACCAACGCGGGTGGCGCGGTCGAAGCGCCGGCCCTCGCCATCCTGCTCGAGTGCCTGCTCGACGGCGAACGCGGCGGGATCCACCTGGCGCTGCACCCGGATCGGGCCAGCCTGCGGAGCATCCGGGTGCCGGTGTCGGTCTGATCCGAGTCGGACACCGTCTCCAGCGCCGGGCGCTCTAACCGAACAACGGGTGATCTCGTGGTCCGACATCCCTTGGATCGTCGCCACGTCGGACCACGAGACGTCCGGTCGGCGGTGGAGGCGGATTCTCGGCGCGGGACAGCCGAGTCGACCATCCCCCACCAGCCCGTCCACATACCGCGGCGGGTGTCTGTGGAACCAGGTCGGGCACAACGCCCCGAGCACCCGTTATTGTCGAGCACCTTGGATGGTGTATGAGGCGGACACGCCCCGCGCGTGGCCGACCGGCGACTGACCGATCAACGTGGCGCGTGGCGAGGACGAGGGAGCGAGGGAGGCAGGCTTGATGGAGAACATCGGGCTGGTCCGCTGGACACCCGCGCGGATGCGTGCCCGGCTGACCGACGTCATCGGCGTCTACAAGGCCGCCTTCCTCGACGTCCACGAGGCTGATCCGGCACGCGCGGCAATCGAGCGAACCATGCACGCCCGCCGGCATGCGGAGCGTCGGGATCTACGAGCGGTGGCGGCGCTGTTGCCAGACGACCGCCTGATCGGCTTCGTGTATGCCCTGCCCGGGCAGCAGGGCCAGTGGTGGCATGACGTTGTCAGCGACGCGCTGCGACCCGAGGACGCCGCGGTCTGGCTCGGCGACTGCCTGGAGATCGTCGAATTCCATGTCCTGCCGGAGTTCCAGGGACGGGGGGTCGGACGGGAGCTGATACGGGAGCTGCTGCGCGAGGCGCCGCAACGCACAGCAGCGCTGTCGGCGCTGGAGCTTCCCGACAGCCGGGCCCGGCGGCTGTACGCCAGTGAGGGCTTTGTGCCGCTGCTGTCGAACTTCCAGTTCCCGGGAAGCTGGGTCGAGTACGCGGTGCTGGGTAAACGCCTCACGCCCGCCGAACCGGCCCAGGGGGAACAACCCCGATCCCGCGGCAAGGCCGAACCGCGGACCGGCCGGGCTCAGGGGGCCAACGGCCGGCGGGTTCGTGCGGTCTGAGTGACCGCCCTTGCATGGGTCTTTGCCACGGTCACTGTCGCCGCGCAGATCGCCTATCCCCTGGCCACAAGTGCCGGACGACGTGATCTCAGCGTAGCGGCGGTGCTGTCTTTCGCCACGGCCTCGGTCATCCACGCGGCTTATACCCGCGGCGCCGGATGGGCGGCCGTCATGGTCATATTTACCGCCGGCGGTGGGCTTGCGGCCGAGACCGCCGGGGTCCACACCGGTCTCGTCTTCGGCCGCTACGTCTACACCGATGCCCTCGGCCCGGCCGTCGCCGGGGTACCCGTGGTGATCCCGCTAGCCTGGACGATGATGGCCTACCCGGCCTTCACGCTGGGACGGTATGCAGCTCACCGGCTAGAAGGCCACAGGCGATGCGATCGTGGTTCTGTCGCATCGCCGGAGGCCGAAATCCCCGGACTGCTCGTCGGTCCGGACGGTCGTGGCGCTCCGAGCAGGGGTGACGGCCTGAGCATCGCGGTGACCGCGCTGGTCGGAGGTTGGCTACTGACGACCTGGGATCTCTTCCTGGACCCGCAGATGGTCGACGCCGGCTACTGGCGCTGGTCGGGCGACGGGCCCGCCCTCAATGGCATCCCCCTGTCGAACGCGGCCGGCTGGCTGGTGGTGGGGATCATGATCACGGGGAGCCTGGCCGTGATCCCGCGGCGGCGGAGCGGCCCGGACGGTCCGTTCACCGACCACCTGCCGATCGGCTTGATCGGATGGACCTACGCCTCGTCGTTGCTGGCGAACCTGGTGTTCTTCGACCGTCCCGACGTGGCGCTCGCCGGTGGGATCGGCATGGGGACGGTGCTCGCCGCTGTGGCGGCCGTGGCGACGGTGACGGGCCGGCAGTACCAGCCGGCCGCGTGAGCTCCCACCGCTCGACCCGAGGCCCGCGTTGCCGGCCGGGCAGCCGGACACGGCTGGACAGCTGGACAGAACGGTCGCTGGCCGTGAGCGCGGTCGCCGCAGCCGTGCTCACTGTGCACACCGCCGTGAACGCCCGCCTGTTGCGGGTCGCACCGAACGCCCGACCGGTGGCCGAACTGGTGAGCGTGTTGCTGCCGGTGCGCGACGAAGCCGAACGGGTGACCCCGTGCCTGTCCGCGATCCTGGCCTCGATCGCGCTCCCCCACCTCGAAGTGATCGTCTATGACGATGCCTCCACCGACGGCACCGCCGAGACGGCCGGTGCAGTGGCCGACGGTGACAGCCGGGTCCGGGTACTTCGCGGCGGCGCCATGCCTGCCGGCTGGCTCGGCAAACCGCACGCGTGTGCACGGCTCGCGCACGAAGCCCAGGGAAACGTGCTGGTATTCATCGACGCGGACGTCACCGTCACCCCGGACGGGATCGCCCGGACGGTCGGATTGCTGCGCGCGGCCGGCCTCGACCTCGTCTCGCCCTACCCCCGCCAGGACGCCCAGACCTTCGCGGAACGGCTGGTCCAGCCGCTCCTGCAGTGGTCGTGGCTCGCGCTCCTGCCGCTGCGGCTGGCCGAACGGTCCCCGCGGCCGTCGTTGTCCGCGGCGAACGGCCAGCTCCTGTGCGTCGACACGGCCGCCTATCACCGGGCCGGCGGACACACCCGCATCCGTGACCATGTCCTCGAAGACATCGCGTTGCTGCGGGCGGTGAAGGCCGCGGGCGGGCACGGGGTCGTCGCAGACGGGACGGACATCGCCCGCACCAGGATGTACGACAGTTGGCCGGCGCTACGTGACGGCTATGCCAAGTCGCTGTGGGCCGCCGGCGGGAGCATCGGCGCGAGCGCCGGCCAGGTCGGCGTCCTGGCCTGGCTCTTCGTGCTCCCGGCGATCGCCATGGTGCGCGGTTCCCGGGCGGGCCTTGCCGGCTATCTCGCGGGAGTGGCCAGCCGGGTGATCGCGGCACGGCGTACCGGCGGCCAGACCTGGCCCGACGCCCTGGCGCACCCGCTGTCCATCTGCGTGTACGGCTACCTGACCGCGCTGTCCTGGGTTCGCCGGCTACGCGGCACCGCCACCTGGAAGGGCCGTTCCGTCTGACCGGTGAAGACCGGCGATGGTGAAAACCGGCGATGGTGAAAACCTGCGATGCGGCTGGTGAACGGCACACGATGAGATCCCGATGTCGGGTATCCAGCCGCTACGGTCTGCTTCGTGCACGATGTCCGTTCCCTTGACGCACCTGACGCCGTTGCGCCGCTGTCGAGCGCCGGGGCGGGTGGGGCAGGCGAGGCAGCACAGCCACGGATCGATCTCGGCGGCAGCGCGGAACTCCACCGGAGGCTGTTGCCGGCCGCCGTGGGCGGGCTGGTCACCCTCACCGCTGTGACTCTCACGATCGTCTTCGCCGACGCACCGGGCCTGCGCACATGGTGCACGATCTTTCTGGCCGTGACGGTTCAGGCGTTCCCGTTCCTCGTCCTCGGCGTGCTCATCAGCGGCGCGGTGGCCGCGTTCGTCCCCGACGGCGCGTTGGCCCGGGTACTGCCGCGCCGGGCCGTGCTCGCCGTGCCGCTGGCCGGGGTGTCCGGCGCGTTGTTGCCTGGATGCGAATGCAGCTCGGTGCCCGTCGCCAGACGCCTCATCGACAGCGGAGCGCCACCGGCGGCGGCGTTGACCTTCCTGCTGGCAGCGCCGGCCATCAATCCGGTTGTGATCGTCGCAACCGCCGTCGCCTTTCCGAACAACCCGCGAATGGTCCTGGCCCGGTTCATCGCCTCGCTGCTCGCGGCCACCCTTGTCGGGTTGATCTGGCACCGATTCGGCGTACCGATTCTGAAACAGAACGACACCACCCCCGGCGGAGACTTTCACGGGGGGCACGGTGGCGGCCTGCGGCTGCACAGGCTCGCCGATGTCGCCGGTCACGACTTCCTCCACGCCGGTGGCTTTCTCGTCCTCGGCGCGGCGCTCGCCGCGACGCTCAACGTCGTGGTGCCACGATCGGCGCTGGACGCGGTGGCTGGCGCCGGCGTCCTCACAGTGATCGCTCTTGCGGTGCTGGCCGTTGCGCTGGCCGTCTGCTCCGAGGCGGATGCGTTCGTCGCCGCGAGCCTGTCCCAGTTCCCACTGACCGCGCGACTGGCCTTCCTCGTCGTCGGACCGATGGTCGACGTCAAATTGATCGCCATGCAGACGGGGACCTTCGGTCGCCGGGTGACCTCTCGGTTCGCGCCGGTGACCTTTCTCACCGCGGTCATGACCGCGATCGTGGTCGGGGCGGTTGTGTTGTGACACAGGGCAAGGTTGATATCGACAGGCACGGCGGTACGGCCAGACCCGATGATCACCAGGCGGCCGAGGCCAGCTCCTGGACCGACACCGGCGGGATCCACATCGGCCCGATCGGCGGACTTCTGCTGCTCGTCGTGGGCATCACCGTCCTGCGAGTCGCGCAGACCGGCGCCTACACGTCCTACGTGCGGGTAGGCATGCGCATCCCGCTGCTGGC
Organism: Protofrankia sp. Cr2; assembly: GCF_963555885.1. NCBI lineage: Bacteria > Bacillati > Actinomycetota > Actinomycetes > Frankiales > Frankiaceae > Protofrankia > Protofrankia sp. Cr2. The sequence continues at coordinate 8,927 of NZ_CAUVXG010000048.1, read as the reverse complement.
CGCCGGCGCACTGGTGACCCTGCTCGGCGCGGCTGCGCTGGTGCGCTACGCCCGTGCCGGCAGCCAGGACGAGAGCCAATCCGCCCACCGGCACAGTCCGCCGGGGGTGGCACTGTTGCTCCTGGTACCCGTCGCCGTGGTCTACGTGGTCGCCCCGCCGTCCCTGGGCGCCTTCAGCGCGAGGCGGGCCACCGTCACCGTGCCACCACCACGGGCTGTCCCGTATGGGCCGCTGCGCCCGGGACCGGACGACATCGCCACCCTCCCCTTACGAGAGGTCGTCGAACGGACGTACGACCGTGGCCGGTCGCTTGCCGGGACGACCGTCCAGATGACCGGTTTCGTGGCGGCACCCGACGGCCGGCGGATCCTGCTGACCCGATTCGTGATCCGGTGCTGCGCCGCGGACGCCGAAGCCGCGGCCGTTGATCTCACGCTTCCCGACGGCGTTGCCGCACCCGCCGAAAACACCTGGGTGACGGTGCTGGCGACCTGGGACGGCATAACTCCCGATCATGGTAGGCCGAGATTTGCAGCACGCACACTGGACGTCATTCCAACCCCGGTCGACCCTTACGAGACATAACCGTCGGCCGGTGTGCCCGCCGGGACGGCGAGTCGACTGTGCCCGCCGGGACGGCCAGTCGACCGGGATATTTCCGCGCGGTCATGAACGCCGCGAATTGTTCACCGGACCGTAGACCTCCTGTGCGGCTGGAGCCGCCACCGGTCAATAGCCTTCTCGCCGCCCGACCCACTTTCTCCTACTGTCCATCGGGCCGCCGACGGCGCCGGCAGCATATCCAGCAGCGATCGCGCAGTCGTCGGCCGACCCACTCAGAATGGAGCAGCATGAGCTTTCTCTCGTCCCGACGCGCCCGCTGGGGTGTTGTCGGTATCGCCGGTGTAGCCGCGGCGACGTTAGCCTTCGTGATGCCGGCGGCGGCTTCGCAGTCGAACCAGGGGCGCCGCGGCTCCCAGGTCGAGGTACAGATACTCGGGTTCAACGACTTCCACGGCAACCTGCGTCCGCCGACCGGCAGCGGAGGCAAGATCGGCGGCGTGGACGCGGGTGGTGCCGTCTATCTCGCGACCTGGTTGAAGAAGCTTCGGGAAGGTAACCCAAACTCCGTCACCGTCTCCGCCGGTGACAATGTCGGTGCCAGCCCGTTGATTTCGGCTCTTTTTCACGACGAACCGACGATCAACATCTTCAACGAGATCGGCGTGGACATCAGCAGCGTCGGGAACCACGAGTTCGACGAGGGCAAGGACGAACTGCGTCGGTTGCAGCGCGGCGGTTGCCACCCGGTGGACGGCTGCCAGCTCGGCTGGTTCGGTGGCGCGGATTTCGAATACCTCGCGACCAACGTCATCGACGTACATCGGGAGCGGACGCTCTTCAAGGCGTCGACGGTGCGGCGGTTCCAGGGCGTACCGGTCGGGTTCATCGGGATGACCCTGAAGGACACCCCGACCATCGTCACCGCCGAAGGCGTCCGTGGCCTTCGTTTCGATGACGAGGTGGCTACGGCGAACGCCGCCGCCGCCCAGCTCCAGCAGGCCGGCGTGCACACGATCGTGCTTCTCATCCATCAGGGCGGGGCACAGGCGAGCACCGGTACCTATGATGGCTGCACCGGCCTCTCCGGACCGATCGTCGATATCACCAAGAAGCTGGACCCTGAAATCCAGACGGTTGTTTCCGGCCATACCCACCAGGCATACAACTGTGTCGTCGACGGCCACCTGGTCACTCAGGCTGCTTCTTTCGGCCGGGCACTCACCGACATTCACCTGACCATCGACAGGAAGTCGGGTACCGTTGTCAGCGCCACCGCAGCAAATCACATTGTGACGCGGGACGTCACTCCTGACCCTGAGGTCAGCGAACTCGTGGATGAGTACGCTGCGAAGTCCGCGACCCTGGAGAACAGGGTCATCGGCCGCATCACGTCCGACATCACCCGTAGCGCCTCACCGGCTGGCGAAACCCCGCTGGGCGATGCCATCGCCGATGCGCAGCTCGCCGCGACGAGTTCCGCGACCACCGGTGGCGCGGTTGCCGCGTTCATGAACCCCGGCGGCGTGCGGGCGGATCTCACCTACGCGCCGTCCGGTGCCGAACAGCCCGGTGAAGTGACCTACGGCGAGGCATTCACCGTTCAGCCGTTCAACAACCTGCTCACCGCGCTGACCATCAGCGGCGACGCCATCAAGCGGGTACTGGAACAACAGGCTACGACCAACCGGATTCTCCAGCCCGCCGGAATCACCTACAGCTACAGCGCAAGCGCGCCCGCCGGCTCGAAGGTGAGCAACGTGGTCATCGGCGGGCAACCACTGAACCTCGCGGCCTCCTACCGGATCACCGTGAACAACTTCCTCGCCGGCGGCGGTGACGGGTTCACCGTCTTCACCGAGGGCACCGACAAGGTGAACCAGGGCATCGATCTGGATGCGTTCGCCGCTTACCTGGCGGCCAACTCACCGCTGGCACCGCCGGTCACCAACCGCATCACGCTCGTACCGTAACAGGCGATCCCGCGTCCGGGCCTGGCCTGCTTCAACGCGCACCAGGCCCGGACGCCCTACACCAAGGTGATCCTCCGGACACGCCTGTCGTCTGAATGGGGTCCGCACAGCAAGGCTGGTCGCTGTCCATCGACCGGCTAGGATCTTGACACCGGAGGTGACAGTCCCGTGCGGATCGCGCTCAGCCAGATCGTCGCCGGCCTCGACCCGAAGGCGAACCTCGACATCGTCCGCGACCAGGCGCTTCACGCGGCCGAGCAGGACGCGCGGATCGTGGTCTTCCCCGAGGCGACGATGGCCCGCTTCGGGGTACGGCTGCGACCCATCGCCGAACCGTTGGACGGCCCCTGGGCCGGCGAGGTGCGCCGGATCGCGGCGGAGACAGGCATCGTGGTCGTCGCCGGGATGTTCACCCCCGCGCCCGACGGTCGCGTCACCAACACGCTGTTGGTCACCGGGCCCGGCGTCGATGCGAGCTACGACAAGATCCATCTGTATGACGCGTTCAACTTCACCGAATCCCGCACGGTCGCTCCCGGATCCCAGGTGGTGACGGTGGACGTCGACGGGCTACGGATCGGCCTCGCCACCTGCTACGACGTACGCTTCCCCGAGCTGTTTCGTGCCCACGCCGACGCCGGTGCCCTGGTCTGTCTGCTGCCGGCGTCGTGGGGCGCCGGGCCGGGTAAGCGTGAGCAGTGGGACCTGCTGATCCGCGCTCGGGCACTCGACGCCACCGTCTGGCTCGCCGCCGTGGGTCAGGCCGATCCGATCTCGGTCGGTGTCGAGGCGTCCGGGACCGCTCCCACCGGCATCGGCTACAGCGCCGTCGTCGGCCCCGACGGCTCGATCCGTGAGCAGCTCAGCGCCGAGCCCGGCATGATCATAGCGGAGCTGGACATCGACGAGGTCACGGCAGTGCGCCAGAAGATCGCAGTCCTTGACAACCGCCGGCTCGGGTGGCCCGAGCCACCCGCGTAGGCTGCAGCTGCCCGACAAGGACGAACATCCTGCCGGCAGGAGAAGCTACCGACAGGCATACTCAGCCCGACTCGTCGGTCCACGGGGCGAGCGCACGCGCTAAGAATGTCGGCAAGGCCGCCTCCTCCTTGTCCAGGGTGAGCAACATCGGTACATAAACCTTGCCCGCCGGGTCGTCCGGGTCGGATTCGGGGTCGCCGATCAGCTCGAAGCCGTGGCGGATGTAGATACGTACCGCGGCCGTGTTGTCGGGCACGACCCATAGTCGGACACCGATCGCGCTGACCGTTCGGGCCCATTCCACGGCGACGTCGAGCAGAGCGTCGGCCGCCCCTGTACCGCGCAGGGCCGGCGCGACCCACATCGCGGCCAGTTCGCGGAACTCCGGCGCCAGCGATGGCTGGTGGACGTCGACCATGCCCATCGGTTCGTTCCCCCGCTCCAGGAGGAACGTCGCGTGCGCATCACCCGCGGAGTTGCGCAGCGCGCGAGCCCGCCAGTCCGCAGGAGGACGGGCACTCTCGTCCGCCAAGGTCTGCCAGAACGAGCCAGGCGCATCGGCCAGCGCCGCCAAGCGGACGCCGCGTAACCGCTCGGCGTCATCAGGCCCGATGCGGTGTATGTGGACGGTCAGGAGAAGAGCGCCCGGACGTCGTCCGCGTCGAGAGTCGAACCGAACGTGTCGCCATCATCCATGACGCTGGAGAACAATTCGGCTTTCCTGGCCTTCAGCGCCATCACTTTCTCCTCGATGGTGTCCTTGGCGACGAGTCGGTAGACCATGACGTTCTTAGTCTGCCCGATGCGATGCGTGCGGTCCACCGCTTGCGCCTCGGTCGCAGGATTCCACCACGGGTCGAGCAGAAAACAGTAGTCGGCCTCGGTGAGGTTCAGACCGAACCCACCGGCTTTCAGGCTGACGAGGAACACCGGGGCCGACCCGGTCTTGAACCGTTCGAGCACCGCCGGTCGGTTACGGGTCCTGCCGTCGAGGTAACAGTACTCCACCCCGACGGCGGACAACCGGTCGCGCACCTTGCCGAGAAATCTGGTGAACTGGCTGAAGACCAGGGCTCGGTGGCCACCGTCGATGACGTCCGTGAGCTGATCGAGCAAGGCGTCGATCTTGGCGCTCGGAATGTCGTCATGACCGTCGTCCACGAGGCCGACGTGCAGGCTGAGCTGGCGCAGCAGAGTCAACGAACGCAGGATCGTGAAACGGTTCTTGTTCATGTCCGCCACCAGGCCCAGAACCTTCTCCCGTTCCCGTTGCAGGTGGGTCTGGTACAGCTTCCGGTGCCGCGGATGCAGATCCACCTCGAGAACCTGCTCCTGCTTCGACGGAAGCTCGGGCGCGACCTGCTCCTTGGTGCGGCGCGTCATCAGCGGTCGGATCCGCCGGCGAAGCTGCGCGAGCAGCTCGGCGTCGTGCTGCTTTTCAATGGGCTGGGCGTAGTAGTCACGAAATCGTGTCGGGCTCGGGAACAGGCCGGGCGCGGTGACCGACAGGAGCGACCACAGCTCCATCAGGTTGTTTTCCATCGGGGTCCCGGTGACGGCCAGTTTGAAAGTCGCCGGAAGCAGTCGAGCGCACTGGTACGCCTTCGACTGGTGGTTCTTGACGACCTGAGCCTCGTCGAGAACCAGACCGGACCACGGGAGGTCCGCGTACGCGTCATATTCGAGCCGGAACAGCGTGTACGAGGTGACGACCAGGTCGGCGTCCGACACCGCCTGTTCGAGAGGGTCGCCGCGGCGTCGCTCCGTGTCAGAAATCGTCACTGTCCGCAGACCGGGTGCGAAGCGTGCCGCTTCCGCGGCCCAGTTCGCCACGACGCTCGTCGGCGCGACGACGAGGAACGGCGCGAGTTCGGGGTCGACCTGCTTCGCGTGGCAGACCAGCGCCAGCGTCTGCAGCGTCTTGCCCAGGCCCATGTCGTCGGCGAGCACCCCACCCAGCTGGTACTGCCACAGAAACGCCAGCCAGCGGAAACCCTCGAGCTGATACGGCCGCAGCGTCGCCGCGAGCGTCGAAGGCGGCTCATGCTGATCCACCGCGCTCAGCGACAGCAGCCCCGTCACCTGTTGCCGCCATGAGTGCGCCTGGCGCTCGACCACGCCGAGCTCGGCCAGCTCGTCCCACAGCCCGGCCTGGAACCGGCTGATCCGCAGCTGACCGGTGGGTCGGTCCTGCAGCGCCCGCGCCTCTTCGATCAGCCGCCGCAAAGCCTGCAGCTCGGGCTTGTCCAAACTGAAATAGGCGCCGTCGGCGAGAAGCAGGTGCGACTGGCCCCGACCCAGCGCCAGGAAGACGTCCGCGAACGGCACCTGACGGCCTTCCACCGTGATGGTGACGCCGAGGTCGAACCAATCATTCTCGCCCACCACGTCATCGGTCGACAGGCCGATACGCAGCGAGTCGCCCGCCTCCCGGTAGTCGACAGGCTCGCCGCTGACCTCGACGGCAACCCCGGGACGCCCCGCCAACCACGGAAGCAGCTCCGTGCTCACGCGCATCGTGTCGGTACCGCGCAGCCGGACCCGCGACGGCAGGGTCAGCTCCGCGGTCAACTCCTGGCCGGCGAACTCCTGCCCGACGGAGAGCACGGCCGCCGCATCGGGGGGCAGGTCCAGCGCGGCCAGCACATCCCGCTCCTGGCGCGGGTCCCGGAATCCGTCCGGCGCCGCGTCGTGCAACGGTACGCGTATCCGCCGTCCGCCGAGGTCATACTCCCACTCCACGCTGAGGTCGAGGTCGTGGTCATCACCGTAGGCGGCACGCAGCACCAGGGTCGGCGGCAACACCTCCGGCGGTACGAACGACCCGTCACGGGACAGCACCGGGGCCAGCCGGCGCAACCGCGGGTAGAACTCCGTCCGGAACCGGTCCTCCTCGCCAAGGGGGACCTCCAGGCTCCGGTTTCCCACGGCCATCCGCTGCAGCGCCGGCGGCACCGGCTCGACGAGACGAGCGAGCCGCACGTGCCAGTCGCGATGATCCTCAGACGCCCGGATCTCCGCCCGGTCGACGTAGATGACACCGTGGCCGTCGCCACCGATGAACGAGAAGACCGCGGCCTCGGCTTCGGCTTCGGCCGACCCTTCGATGCGAAGCAGCGGTGCGACGATCAAGGATTCCGAGCTCGTGTCGCGCATCACGTCCAGGCACAGTTCGGCGATGCCGTAATGGTCCACGTCGCCGAGCTTCTTCCTCGCGTGAACGAACCGGAGGCCGACCGCCGCGGCCGCGTCGAGCATCGGCCAGAGTTGGTGGCTCCCGAATGCGGAAAGGTCGAGCCGCTTCGGCCCGCTGTGGGAGTAGTACGAGTAGTCGTACCGATCCTGTCGGGCCCTGTACAGGGCGAACATCTCCTGCAGCACCCGGACGTGCGCCGGGGAGAACTCGCCGACCTTGTACGACGCATTCAGCTCGTCCCACCCGACGGCGGCGACCCAGCCGTTCTTTCCCGGCTTGACCAGCCGAGCGGTCACCTTCAGGCCCAACTCGGTGGTGGCGGCGCCGGCCGACGCATACGCCGCGAAACTCAGCTCGACGGCCAACGGCGTCGTCCCGTGGCCTGTCCACGCATGGCCGCTCTCGGGGACGGGTGGAGAGTCGAGCAGTTCCCCCAACGACTGGACCCAAACCTGCGACGGTGGTGCTCTCACCGGCATCCCACTCCAGCGTCGTGACCGCATCGTGCCGTGCGCCGCGGACACTCCTGGCATCC
>NZ_CAUVXG010000048.1:0-1293 GCF_963555885.1 Protofrankia sp. Cr2 | reverse complement strand
CAAACACCACGGCGTCGCATGCGAAACCGGAATGGGGATCGCCCGCTCCGCCACCATGACGTCGAAGCAGTACTACCCATGTACTACACTGAGATCATGGAACAGGTACCCGTGCGGGTGCTCAATCAGGACACCGCAGGTGTCCTGGCGCGTGTCGAACACGGCGAGACCATCGAAATCACCCGACACGGCAAGGTGATCGGCCGAATCGTGCCGGCAACCCCCGGGGAACTGGACGACCTGATCGCAGCGGGCAAGGTCTCCCCAGCCACCGTCACCGGCCCGTTCATCGCACCGCAGGGCCCACTGATCAGTGGCCTGGAAGCCGGTGCGCTGATCCGACAACTCCGTGACGAGGAGCGCTGGTGATCTATCTGGACACCTCCGCGATCGTAAAGCTGATCAGACCCGAGCTGGAGAGCGACGAGCTGACCGAATGGCTCAACTCTCGGCAGACCGAGCATGTGATCACCTCCAAACTCGCCGAAGTCGAAGTCCCACGGGCGTTACGCCGGGAGGAACCGGCACGGCTGGCAGCGGTGCCAAGCGTCCTTGCCCATCTTGACCGCCTCGACATCGACGACGCCGTCCGAGCCACCGCGGGCGCCTACCCGTTCCCCCACCTGCGGTCACTGGACGCCATTCACCTGGCCACCGCGGACCAGCTCGTCGCGTCCGGAAAGACGATCAGCGCCTTTGTGACATACGACAAACGCCTGGCCATCACCGCCGGTGAAATCGGCCTGGTCACAGCAGCGCCTGGCTGCGGGTTCAACGGCGGCCAGGTCTCGCGGTAGGCGTCGATGTCGCGGACCCCCTGCTTAGTGGTCGGCAATAGGGGGCGCGGCGTCGCGGGGCTGGGGCACCCAGGTCAGACGCCGGGAACCCGACGACCCTCCGCCCCCGGATAGGTCCGCCCCTTCCACGCAGCCCCCCGACCACGCCAATGCGCCCGCGCCGAATCCAACGTCATCAACACATACAGAACCGCCACCACCGGCAGAAACACCGCATCACGAGCCGGCTGCAAATAGTAACGCACCATCGGAATATAGGTAGCCGTCATCACCACCCACCCACCAAGACCCGCCGCCGCAGCCACCACAGCAGCCGAACCACCCCCAGCCAGCACCCCGACCACCCCCACCCCAGCCGCCACCGGCGGCACCACATACGTCAACACCAAACCCGCCACACTCCCCGCCAACAACACCGGCGAATGCCGCAACTGGGTATACGCACACCGCGCAATCATCGACCACAAATCCACCAACCGCGGACACGGCCGCACCC
>NZ_CAUVXG010000047.1:33941-35162 GCF_963555885.1 Protofrankia sp. Cr2 | reverse complement strand
GAAAAGTACTGGCCGGGCTCGGGAAGGCCGTGCGCCGGGGAGCCGGGTGGGGATGCGGGTGGGGATGCGGCCAGGCCGGAGACCGGGTCCTGGTCGCCGTGGGCGGGAAACGTGGTCATGCGGGTCTCCAAACTGGAACGAGGTCGGCGGGAGATCGTCGTGGCACCCGGCCTACGGGCCGTCCTGGTGCCCCTGTCCTGATGCCGCTGTCCTGATGCCGTTTCGACCAGCTAGCGCTAGCCAGCTAGTTCTAGTAAATTACGTTTGGCAAATTACGGTCCGAGTATGCCGACGCTGACTGGATCGGTCAACGGGGTCGCATCGACCGCTATCAGGGGGAGACGGGAAGGCTTGTCATGGCGACGAACGCAGTCCTTGCCCGCCGCCGGCTCGCGCAGGGCCTGCGCAGGTACCGCCAGCGTGCCGGGCTGACCATCGAGGACCTGGCTCGCGAGCTGGAGTGCTCCGGGGCGAAGGTCAGCCGGATGGAGACCGCCATCGCCGGCATCCGCCTGCACGACGTGCCACCCATCGCTCGTGTCCTCGAGCTCGCCGACGCGGAGCTCGCGGAGCTGACGGAGCTGGCGCGGCGTGCGCGCGGCAAGGAGTGGTGGCACGAGTTCACCGATGTCGTGCCGCCCGACTCCGCTACCTTCTACGGTCTGGAGGACGGCGCGGCCAACATCCGGCTGCACACGACGTCGCTGATTCCCGGCCTGCTGCAGACCGACGACTACGCCCGCGCGCTGCTCGGGGCGGCGCACGACGCCACCCGCGCCGTCGGGGAACGCCGGCTCGAGTTGCGACTGCGCCGTCAACGCATCCTCGATCGGGAAAACCCGCCGGCGCTGACAGTGCTCCTGGACGAGGCGGTGCTGCACCGGGAGATCGGCGGCCCGGACGTGACCGCCGGGCAGTGGCGGCACGTACTGCACCGGGTCGAGACCGCCGGCGTGCGGGTCAGGGTCATCCCTTTCCGGGCGCCGGTCCACGAAGCCGAAGGCGTCACTTTCACGATCTTCGAGTTCGACCACGAGGACCTCACCTCCGTGGTCTACGCCGAGCAGCCGGTCCAGAACCTCTTCGTCGACGACCCCGATGCCGTCGAGGTCTATGCGGCGGCGTTGGCCGCCGCCGAAAGCGCTGCGACGTCGATCGAGGACTCGCTGGCGATGATCGCGACCCGGGCCGGAGGTGGGCGGTGACCGCCACGGCGCCGCC
>NZ_CAUVXG010000047.1:0-33583 GCF_963555885.1 Protofrankia sp. Cr2 | reverse complement strand
GGCGGCGCGTCGAACTCGTCGTTGCGGACGCCACGCACGAACACCTCCCACTCCCGCGGGGAGAACCGAAGCACCGGCCCAGCCGGGTCCTTCGAGTCGCGGACGACGACTTCGCCTGGTGCGAACGCGACATCGACGCAGGTCATCTCCGCGCCGCGGGAGAAGCTGCTGCGCCGCCAGGCCGGCGCCGACGGCGCTGGGCGGCCGGCCGTCCCGACGGCGGCGTCGGCCAGAATGCTGATCGCAGAGTTGATCGACATGTTCTTCCTTCGGTGTGCGCGGGGCCGATGGGACGCCGAGCTCCGGGACCGGCCGTCCCGCCCCCCGTTGGCGGGACGGCCGGTCCGACGAGAGCCATCAGCGCGCCGCGGCGTCGGACGGATCGACGGTGCTCTGGCTGGCTGGTGGCACGTCGAGCACACCGGAATTCGCCGGGATCGCCCAGACTGTGCCGCCCAAGTCGGTCTGGGCCTGTGCCCGCACAGGGCCGACCACCCTGTGCCGGCACAGCCTCGTTACCGGCGCATACCGCCCCTACGCTCAGCCAGCGGGCCGGACATCCCACGCTCGCGCGGTTGCCCGGCAGGGGGCCGCTATCGTCACGTCTCACATCAAATGATCCGCGTCGATCCCCGTCGATCCTCGTTCGGCGCAGCCCGCGCAGAGCAGGCGGCGTCCGGCTGGCTCGGCGTCACCCTCGGCGCCCTTGCGGCGCCGTTCACCAACCGTATGACCAGCACATCCCTGGGGGGAATGCATGACCGAAACCGGAGTCGACCCGGCCGCGCACTGGGTCGGCCCAGCCACGCGGCCGGACACCTACGTACTGAAGGAAATGATCGGGCGGGGCAGCGAAGGGGAAGTGTGGCGAGCGGAACTACCCCTTTCCACCGAGGGACGCGCCACGGTCGCGGTCAAGACCATGTTCCGGCCGCCGGGCGATGATGCCTGGGAGAAGCAAAGCCGGCTGCTGACCACCCTCAGCCACCCCGGTCTGGTCCGCGTCACAAGCATGTTCATCGGGCCGTCCTGGCACCTTGCCGGCGCGGCCAACCCGAACACCCGCGTGGGCTACGCCGTCATGGACTTCGTCGCGGGCATAACACTGCGCGAATGGTGCGACGAGAATCCGGACGCCCGGGTCGGCGAGCGGATCCGCAAACTGCGCACCGTCGCCGCCGCGCTCGACCACATGCACTCCGGCGGCCAGACCGTCCAGGGAGTGGCACACGGCGATGTGAAGCCGTCGAACATCGTGGTCCGCGGCGACGGCGTCGCCGTCCTGGTCGACCTGGGCCTGGCCCGGCTCACCGACGGGACCGGGATCGCCGGCCGCACCGCGCCCTATGCCGCACCCGAGCTGCGGGTGGTCAACCCGATCCCGACACCAGAGGCCGACCGGTTCGCCTTCGTGGTGACCACCGCCGAGGTCCTGCTCGGCCACCTGGTACCCCGGGTCGACGGCCTGGGCTGGGTCGACGAGGCCGCGCTCGAGGAGGAGCTGAACCGCAACCCGCGCACCGCAGACCGGCCGGCCCTGGTCAAACACCTCCTGGACGCGCTGGCCGCCGACCCGCCCGGGGAACGCTGCCGCCCCACCGCCGTCGGGTTCACCGCGACCGGGGATGCCGCGGTGAACGGCGCCGTGCCGGTTACCCGATCCGACTGGCTCTCCGTCTGGCTCGACTCCGCCACCGAGACGCTTTCCCACATCACCAGCACAACCGGCGGCCCAGCGACACCGCCGCCCACGCCAGCCCTGGTCACGCCCGCCCTGGTCGCGGACGGTTCGGTTGACGTAACCGCGCTCTCCTTGCCGCGCGGCGTCCCCGCCGGCGGCTGGCCGGCGGCCCCGCAGACCAGGACGGGCCCAGGCGGCGGGGCGCCGGCGCGTCCCGAGGTCGCGCACCTGCACCCGCCCGCGCCCCATCCCGGAGGCGCCACCCCGCCGCCCGGCGGGACCCCGGCGCCATCGCCGAGCCGCAAGTGGTGGCCGTTCGCCGCGGCCGCGGCCGCGATCGTCGTCATCCTCGCGATCGTCGTGTCGCAGCTCCTCGGCGGCGGCAGCCCCGGCCCCACCACCCCGGTCGCCCAGACATCGAACAACACCATTCCCGGGGCGACCGGCCCGGCGACGATCACCCCGACCGGTCGCAGAACAACCGAACCGACCCCCTCGGGAACAACCGAACCGACTCCCTCGGGAACAACCAGGTCGACTTCCCCGGGAACAACCAGCCCGGCCACGCCGTCCAGCGCACCGCAGATCACCGGGACGACCAACCTCTCCTCCATCAAGCCAGTCCGCATCAATGGTGTCACCGTGAGTACCGGGTCGGAGCAGATCGGGACATCCAGCTACCCGTTCAGCGTCCGTCTTGCCTGCCTAGGCGCTTTCAATCCCGACGTCACCTACAATGTCGCGGGGTATGCGTTCCTGGACGCTGTGATCGGTGTTCCCAATGACGCCACCAATGCGGCGGGTAGCACCACGGCCCTCACATTCGTCAAGGACGGCTCGATCCAGCTGGGTTCACCGATCAACATCGCTCTCGGGCAGCCGCAGCAGGTTCACCTGGACCTGCAGGGCGCCCAACAACTGGTCATCAAGTGCAGCCCCACTGTCAACACCACCCACCAGGTGACCAACATGGATATCGCTTTGGGTAACGCGACCATCGGCCCTGGAACCTCGGTCGCGAGCAGCCCGAAGTCGCCCTGACGACCGACCTGGACGAGGCGGCGCCGGCAACCCACCGGCCCGCCTAACCCACCACAGGTGACATCGGTGTGGAAGGCGGGACATGGACGCGCAGGTTCCGCCGGACCGGTGGGTCCTTGCTTATGAGTACGGACCGAGGCGTTGCCGGGTGCCGGTCGGGGGGCGGCTTCAGGTCGGGCGGACGCTGACGGTCGGCCGGGAGGCGCGGCTGCCCCTCGGGGTCGAGATCCCGAACACGCGGATCTCCCGCGAGGCCCTCGTCGTGACCGCGACCGAGTATGGCTGGGACCTCGACGTCCGCAACCGCAACGGCGCGACCCTGCATGCATGGGGTCAACCGCCGCAGGCAATCGCCGGGCAGGTACGGGTCACCTGGCCGCGCGCCGCCATCCGGATCCTCACCCTCGACCTGCCGGCCGAGACGTACCACTGGGTGCTGCTCGAGGCCGACATGCTGCCGTTCCCGACGGCGGATCCGCGCCCCTCCCGGGACACCACGACCGGCATGACGGCCACCCCGCCGCCGCCGTTGCCGATGACGCCGCCGCAGGAGGAGGCCGTGCGGCTTGTCTTCGCGGACCTGCTGGCGTGGCCGCCGTCGCTGCCGGCGAAGCCTCTGCAGCTCAAGCAGGCCGCCCGCCAGCTGAACATCAGCGAGCAGGGCGTGCGCGACCGGCTGGGCTGGGTCCACGACCGCGCGCTGCGGCTCGGCCTGCACCAGGAGGTCGGACTGACCGCGCCCGAGTACCTCTATTTCCTCGTCAGTGCCGGCTATCTTTCCCCGCCGACCGCGCAGCCCTACCGTGTGCGGCGCCCTTGGCTGGACGAGCCCTGACCTCTGCCACGCGGACGGGTGCCCCACAGGTCGTGCGGCGACCGGGCGGACGGTGATTTCGGGACCTTCGACCACGATCAAAAAATGCTTCCAATGACACGTTAGGTCCACCACGCAGCGTCACAAACCATCTGACCTGCATGAATAAGAGCGCCCGGCAATAGGGGCGTGGATCAAGGAGCGAGACTGGGGCACGTAGATCGCAAGGCGGAGGAGGAAGGCACCGGAGGTGTTGGGTGTCGACCGACGACAACGATGCGAGGTGCGTGCCCCAGCCTCGCGACGCCGCGTCCCCTATTGCCGGTCGCTCTAAGTTCTACCTATCGGGCCGGATGATCCGGTCGGCACTGAACGGGCAGGTCAGTGGTCGGACGGGGCCGCGTCGACCTTGCGGTAGCCGCCCAGCCGAGTCGACAGCGGACACCTGGTATATACTACTGATAGCTATCACTTGCGGGAGGCGTCATGGCGGACACGGCGATCGCGAGGCTCTTCACTCACGGCAGAAGCCAGGCAGTGCGGCTCCCGAAGGAGTTCCGACTGCCCGGCGACCGGGTCCGTGTCCGGCACATGGGAGACGGCGTGCTGCTGGAGCCGATCGCGTCCGATGTCGATGCCTGGTTCGCCGAGCTGGACCGCTTCGCGGACGTGCCCCTGTTTGAGGACGGCAGGAACCAGCCGCCGACGCCCGCCGGGGAGGACTTCTTCGGGTGAACTACCTCCTGGACACCAACGCGGTGGTCGCGCTGCTGCGGAACAAGCCCGCCCGCGTGCGGGAACGGTACCGGGAGGCCGAGGCATCCGAGGACAGTCTCGCACTTTCGTCGGTCGTCTTGTTCGAGCTGTGGTACGGCGTCGCGAAAAGCGCTCAGGTGCCGGAGAACACCGAGCGTCTGCGGGTACTGCTCTCCGGCGACCTGGACCTGCTGGACTTCGATGACGAGGATGCCCGTACCGCCGGCCAGGTTCGTGCCGCCCTGGAAAAGGCCGGGACGCCGATCGGCGCCTACGATCTGCTGATCGCAGGGCAGGCGCTGCGGCGCGGGCTGACAGTCGTCACGGCGAACACCTCGGAGTTCAGCCGGGTCACCGGCCTGAATTGGGAGGACTGGACAAGCTAGCCGTCGTCGGCACCCGCCGTCCGGGGTCGTACGCACAGCAACGATAAGGCTGGCAAAGAGGTGGTTCGTCTATTGATTGACCACTGATGGCCAGCGCAGATCTCGGCTACGGGCCGGGACCGCGCCACGCCCTGGCCCTAGCCGAACCCGATGATTACCTCAGCCGACTGAGAACCAACGGAGTGACGGTCACAACAGGACGTACCGCATTCCACCCCGTCCAAGGCGAGCTTGGCCCGGTGGTTTGCCCACGCTGTGATCAGACGATGCTGCTCGAAGACGCAGGGACGGGGGCGACAACCAAGCAATGGGAGGCGTTCAGCGACGCGATCGACAGTTGGCACAACGGCGGGCCAGGCGACATGGCTTGTGCGAGTTGCGGACAAATAAGCCTCCTCCCACCATACGAGGGCACCTGGTCCGCCCGGCGCGGCAGCTATCGCGTGCTCTACGAAATCGGAGAAGAAAACCGCATCCTGATCGTAACCGCCGTCGAGTACCGGTCTGACGCGTACCGCTCGCGCTGACCGTGAGACTCGACGCGGAACAAAGGCCCTGCGATGAACCCATGGTCCTTTTCCAGGTCCTCGGCCGACGGGGAAAATAGCGACTGCTCAGAAGCGATGATCGGATGAGATGATGATTAGAGCGAGATGACGGTGCGCGAAATCTTGATCGAAGCGCCTGCCGGTACTGAAAGGCCGGAAGAACCTCGACCAAGATGGCAGACTGCTGGCATTGCAGATAAAATGTAGGCATGACTGCGATCACGATCCGCGACGTCCCGGACCCGACTCTGGAGGCGCTGAAGCTCAAGGCCGCGCAGACGGGCCGCAGCCTGCAGGCCTACCTTCTCGACCTGGTCGCCCGAGATGCCCGTACGCCGACCCTTCCGGACATGATGGCCCGCCTCGACCGTGAAACGCGCGCCGAGCTCGCTACCTCGGACATCCTGGCCGCGATCGACGAGGGCCGGGAACGCGGGTGAGCAGTCCGGCGGCCGTGATCGACTGCTCGGCGCTGATACGTACGTTGACCGATCACGGTCCGACCGGGCACGCGTCCGCGACCTGCACCACAACCTCAGTGCCTACGACGCCCAGTACGTCGCCCTCGCCGAGACCTTGGGATTGCCGCTGATCACCAGCGACGCCCGCATCGAACGCAGCGCCGCCACCAAATGCCCCGTCGAGGTCTTTGCATAACGCGGGAGCCAGGTCACAGCACCTGGTAGGGCCAACGGTCGCTGGACGAACTGGATGTCAAGACCTTCGAGCATATGTTCGCCGTCAACGTCCGGGGCGCTCCACCACCGTGCCGGGCGACACCGCGGGAAAGCCGGCTGAGCGGGTCACTGGACAGCCCTCAGATAGTGCGCCCAGTATCCTTGGTTCGGGGCATAGCGCGCGGACAGGGTGGCGAGGTCCCCCGGTGGGGGCTCGCCGTATACGCGATGCACGGCTTTCAGAAGCTCGGCGTCGTCGGGCAGCAACTCCATCCGCCCCAGCCCTCGGATCATCACGAAGGTAGCTGACCAGCGGCCGATTCCAGGCAGTGAGAGCAGAAACCGCTCGACCTCGTCACAGGCGCCCGCGCGCAAAAAGGACTCGTCCACCTGCGCCAGCTTCTGAACCGAACCGAACAGGTACCCGGCCTTGCGACTGTGGCCTACCAGCTCGGCGAAGTCTTCCAGCGAGAGCGCGGCGAGCTGCGGAAGCGACGGGAAGGGTTGCAGCTCGACGCCGAACCCGCTCACCGGGGGATTGACGTGGTGCATCAGACGGAGCTTCGCCTTGCGGGCCACCGGCAGCGGTGTGCGCTGGGCAAGAATCGCCCACACTATGTTCTCCTGCGGTGTCGGGAACTTCACCTGATGGTAGCCGCGCATCCGGGCCTCCACCGCGGCGAAGGCAGGATCGCCGGCCGCCACGCCGGCAAGCTCCGAGAGGTCATCGTCAAGGGACAGGTAGAAGGTGACACGGTCGGCGACCATGGCCCGCAGCTCGTCCGTGACAGGTCCAGACGATGCGATGGCGACCTCAATCCACGAGTCGTCGGACCCGGGACCGATCTGAGTGACCACCGACCGGTCGAGGAACCTCCACGCTTTCAGCAAGCGGCCCTCAACCACCTCCTGCTCGCCCTGGGTAGCTGGAAAGCCGCAGATGAATCGCAGCGAGTGATCCCAGGAAAAGGGAGCCCGGACCGGCACGTACAGCAGCTCCCCTGCATCCATTCGGCCGCCCTTCGGTGGAGTCATCCTTGACGAGGTCACGCTCATCTGTCCTCCTGGACCGCAGCCGACCTGGGACAGCGCCGTATGCCCCCACGCCCCGGCCGTTGCTCCTGTCAGAGAGCATCCTAGTGTCTCGTTCCGACACTCCATCGCCCGCCGGTTCATCGCAGCCGCTCCTCGTGTCAGCACTCACCCCGCCGTTCTTCGGATCGGCCGAATCAGGAGTCCGGCGAGCCGTCACAGCTGCGCCATGCCTCACGATTCCGCCAGCACACGGCGTGTCGCCAAGCGCGCCATGAGTACTGACGACGTCGGTTCCCGAAGGAATTTCGAGGTCTATCTCCAGTGCGTCAGAACGGGCCTACATATCATTGTCGTCGCCGCCACCGAGCGTGAATATGAAATCGTCCTTGAGGCGTCGCGGCAATTTCTGGAAAGGTGCCACACGCGGACCTCCGGAAAGGTTGACCACGCACCTGAACGCCGCCCCGAGCGGAGGAGTCTCGGATCCACTGTGGACCTGGTCGAGCCGGGTCAGCCTTCGACGGGGGGCCGGTACGCCAAGGACCCTTGCCGATCCCCAACTCGGGACGTACAATTTTCTGTACGTACAATTTCCTGTACAAACGAGGAGGATGCCATGCGGACAATGACTTACTCAGAGTCACGCGCACGGTACGCAGAAGTTCTCACAGCTGTGACGGACGACAGGGAAGAGGTCGTCATCACACGCGCCGGCCACGAGCCGGTGGTGATCGTCTCCTTGGATGACTACCAGTCACTCAAGGAGACGGCATACTTGCTTCGCAGCCCGGAGAACGCGCGCCGACTGCTGATCGCCATCGACCGGCTCGAGAGCGGCGGCGGCGTCGTCCGGAACCTGGCGGAGTGAAGCTCGTCTGGGACGAGAACGCCTGGCAAGACTACGTATGGTGGCAAACCCAGGACCGCAAGATACTCAAGCGCATCAATACCCTGATCCAGGACATCGCCCGCAACGGGAACGACGGCATCGGCAAGCCTGAGCCCCTGAAGCACGGGTTTCAGGGCTACTGGTCGCGGCGCATCAACGACGAGCACCGACTCATCTACAAGGTTAGCGGCGACGAGATCCGCATGGCTCAATGCAGGTACCACTATTGAGGCATCGAGTAGGCTGGGGCAGTTACAGAACACACGTTCGAGCCATTCGAAGATGTCCAGTCGCCCGGCGGCACCGGCTCCCTCACCCACGTTCGCCGGATCCGTAGCTTTGGGCCCTCCAGATCCGTAGGTCTGGTCGGGCGAGCCCCCCGACCATCCACCTGCCCGACCCCGACGACCGGCACGTGGTCGCCGCCGCCGGCTGGGTAGGCCTGATGCCGACAGGCCGCTACCGAGCACGGCTGCACTCCCGCCCAGTACGCGCTCGCCTGGCTGCTGTCCCAGGGGACTGACGTGGTGCCCATCCCCGGCACGGCGAACCGCTCCCATCTGAACGACAACCTCGGCGCGGTCGGCCTGGCCATCACCACCACCGGCCTGAGCGTCGCGGCCACCGGACGACGCGCCGACCCGGCGACTGTCCACATGGAACAGCCGTAACCCCGAAACAGCAGGCGACGGTGCGGCTGATGATGACGGCGTCCGGCACGGTGGCAGGATGGACGACGGCGCTACGCTGGCTCGCAAGGATCAGGCCGTCGGGTCACCTGAAGGAGGTGCGCCATCACTGCGGAGATGGTCGCTCCCGCCTGGATGCACCAGCAGATCACGGCGGAGCAATACGACTCCTGGTCCGAGGAGCAGTCCGCGGGCATCGAGATCGTGGACGGGATGGTCGTCGTGAGCCCTAGCGCGTCCAAGCGTCACAACCGCCTGATCAAGATCCTCGCAGTCGCGTTGGAGGCCGCCGCGGGTCCGGACTGGAACGCGGACTTCGACTTCGATGTCCGGCTGCAGGACGTTCCGCTCACGAATCGGCGTCCGGACGTCGTCGTGTACCGCGCCGACACGATCGACATCATGCCGGCCCGGCCCGAGCACATCCTGCTCGTCGTCGAGGTCGTCTCGCCGGGCTCGGAGACGACCGACCGGATTGTCAAGGCCGAGCAGTACGCGAGGGCCGGAATCTCGTACTACTGGCGGGTCGAACAGCCCCCCGCCGGCGTCCCGGTCGTCTATACCTACGTCCTCGACCCGGCAACAAGCACGTACCGTGACGGCGATGTCTTCACGGGCGTCGTCGATGCTGCCGCACCCTTCCCAGTCAAGATCGACCTTACTCGGCTGTAGCGACGTCTGTCGCGCGCTTCGGTACGAGTTAGAGCGCCCGGCAATAGGGGCGTGGATCAAGGAGCGGGGCTGGGGCACGTAGATCGCGAGGCGGCGGAGGAAGGCACCCTGGTGGTGGGTGTCGACCGACGACAACGATGCGAGGTGCGTGCCCCAGCCCCGCGACGCCGCGCCCCTATTGCCGGTCGCTCTTAGCACCCCGTCCTCGGCACGAGTAGTACTTCGTCAGGTCAAGTTGACGTTGGCTGGTGAGGGTAAGACGACGGGCTGCTGGCAGGTGGGGCACGCGCCGGCCATGGCGAGCGCGGCGTGGATACCAGACCGGAAGCCGGCCTGTTCCCCTGCGGTGACCGCGGGACCGGCGGTGAGCAGCGGTGGGGGTTCAACGCTGAAAGCGGCGTGCAGACTTGCGGCGCATGGCGAATGGCGCATGGCCGACCCCGACGCCCACTCGAAAGGATGAGGCCATGTGGTTACGGTTGCCAATCGGGGAAAAGCTGCGGGCCGAGCTGGGCTCACCCCGGCGGGCTCGCCGACTGGGCAGCAGCCCACGATCACGGGTTTGGCGCGTGGAGCTGTCCGGCACACTCGTCGTGGTCAAGCAGCTCATCGACGCGCCCGAGGCCCCTGAGAGGTACGCCCGCGAGGTGGCCGCGCTGAAGCTCGCGTCCCGGGTTGACCCGCCCGTGGTGCCGATGCTCCTCGGCACCGATCCGGACCAACGAGTCTTGGTCCTGGAGCACGTGGAACATCAGCAGCCGCGCGAGGACTGGATGGTCGACTACGCCAAGGCGCTGGCGCGGCTCCATGCCGCCACCGGAGCCACGGACGCAGGCGTCCTCCCCGCCTGGTCCGGCCCGACCCACGACGACGTTGGCTCCTTCCTCGGGCTTGCCCACGCGCTCGGCGTCGCAGTGCCCTCCGGAGTACGAACCGAGCTGGACGACATCGTGAACCGCCCGGTCCGCTCGCCGGGCCATGCCCTGTTGCACGGCGACCCTTGCCCCGGCAACGACATGCACACCAGCAGCGGCGTCAGGTTCATCGACTTCGAACAGGCAGCGCTAGGCAACGGACTCACCGAACTCGCATACTTGCGCATCGGGTTCCCGACCTGCTGGTGCGTCACCGCCCCGCCCCAGCCCCTGCTGGAAGCGGCAGAGGCCGCCTACGGCGCGGCGTGGCGCCAGGAGACCGGTATCGATGTCCCGAACGATCTCATCGCCGCATGTGCCGGCTGGCTGCTACGAGGCGACGCGCTGGTCCAGCGTGCCCAGCGCGGGACAGCCGACCACCTGGCCGACATCCCGAACCGCGACTGGCGATGGGGCACGGCGACGGCCCGCCAGCGGCTCGTCCATCGCCTCGGAATCCTCAGCCAGATGACCGCTCACGGCGGCGAGCTGGAAGGACTCGGGCAGCTCGCCACGACCATGCGCGACGGCATCCTCACCCGCTGGCCTTCACTTCAACCGCTGCCCGCACAACGGCCGTAAGAGAGCCCTCAGCCGGAAAAGGTGGACCGATGACCTGGACCGCCGAGCGGCGCGGCATCACCACGGCGGCACCTCTCCGTACCGTCTCCGGCTGACGCGTTTGGTCTGTTGGTGGAAAGCTCAGTGTGTCAGAGAACGTTATTCAGAAGCCGGAATCCGGCAGCGCGAGCGAATGTTCACGGAAGCTGTCGCGTCTATCTCGTCGGGTAACGACTGGATGCAGGCATCCAGAGAACCGAATCGGACCACTCGCAGTCTCACTCAAACGGGCAACGCAGAGAGCTACTCCGGCAAGGGCCGGTACAGCCAGACCCGCTGGCGCTTCGGGCCGGGATGAGCGCCCGGACGCCAGACGCACCCCGATGCCGAACAGTCCGGACGTGCCGCACAAGACGCCCGTGACCGGAACGCGACTGACCGGTAGGGGGACAGGTGCCCAGCCACGACCGGCCGTCCCGCCGCCTGCCAGACCTGAAACCATGGCCGGATTCTAGTTTCACTTATGCTCTAACTGAAACTAAGGAGGCCGGCATATGTTCAGATACGGCGGCCCCTGCCCGCTCCGTGCATGGAGCCAGCGAAGACCCGTAGGGCCAGATAGGTCTGTGTACGCGCGAGAAGGGACGATTCGAGGACAAGACGGGTTGCCCGTCATCTCCGCCTGCTTGACTGGTCGCCGGACCTACGGCTGGCCCGAGCGGGGGCTCGCCGACGACCCGCGTGCAGATGCACAGTGATCTGTCCGCGGCCACGGCGGGCTGACGGAACGACTTCGCGAACGAACCCGTTGCAGGCAATCAGGTTCCAGACGCCTACTGCGCGACACGACGGCCGGCGCGTGCCGCGAACGCGTCCAAGGCGCTGAGCACTTCGGTCGCCTGCCACATACGGTTGCGGGCGAATCCGGTAAATTCCATGAGTATTCCGGCCTCAGCGAGCGGCGTGATCACGCGCTGGGCATTCTGCGAAGACGCTCCCAACTCGGACGCCACGACCCGGGCGTCGACGACGGGCTGCTGCAGGATCAGGTCCGCGAGCCGCCACGCACGGGCGTCGCGCCGGATCTTCAGCCGGTCATCCCATCCCGCCCGGATCGCCCGCAGCTCGCTGGCCAGCTGGCGCCCGTTCGTGATTGCGGTGACCGACGCGGTCGCGAACCTCTCGACGATCGGAGCCACGTCACCGTTACGGTAGGCGCCAAGGGCGTCGAAGTAGGCGGTGGTGTCGGTCAGCAGGCCAGCTGAGACCGGCACGGTGACATTCCTGGTCAGGGCATGGCCGCGCAGCATCGCGTGCACCAGCGCCCGTCCGGTCCGGCCGTTGCCGTCCGAAAACGGATGAATCGTCTCGAACTGGGCGTGCGCGATGGCGGCCTGGCTCAGAACCGGCAGATCCACCCTGCCGGCGAAGCGCAGTAGATCCCTCATCAGCGCCGGGACGTGGCGGTGGTGCGGGGGGATGAAGGCCGCTCCGTGTGGCCCGTAGGAGTCACCGCCGATCCACACCTGCTCCTGCCGCCACCGTCCGCCGATCCCTGGCGCGTGTCTTGCCATCAGGGCCGCGTGCATGGCAAGGACAGCGGACTCGTCCAGACGGTCGGCCAGGTCCAAAGCCGCTTTCATCGCGGCGACGTTGCCGACGATCTCGGCCGCGTTACGCTTCTGCGTGCTGCCGAGTTCGGCGAGGGCGATCGCCTTGGCTCCCGAGGTGAGGTTCTCGATCCTGGACGACGATGCGGACTCGGAGCGGAGCAGGACAGATGCGAAGGACGCCACATCTATGCCGAGTTCCGCGTCGAAACGGACGATTTCGGCCGAAGCATCGTCCGCCAGGGATGCCACGTGGACGGGAACCGAAGGCGCCCGGTCTGCGATCGTGGGCACAACGGCGGCCCGATAGGGACCTTGGTGGCGGATGCGTACCCGCGCGGAGACGAGGTCATCCGGGATCGCCGAAACCCAGTCGTGCTCCTCCCAACCCAGGCTCGGCCACGCGGAACCGTCCTCGGCCCGGCCACGGCCGGCCGTCCCGCCGCCTGCCAGACCTGAAACCATGGCTGGATTCTAGCTTCACTTATGCTCTAACTGAAACTAAGGAGGCTGGGCGGCCATGAAGAAGCCTTCGCCTCACCGCACGAGGCCGCCGTCGCCGTACGTGCCCTCCTGACCACACGCTCGGCGCCGAACCCGCTTGGCCGTGGAGAAAGACTGTGGCCGTGAACAACCCGCAGCTCAGCCTACTCGTCCTTTACACCTCTGACGTCGCCGGCTGCCAAGCCTTTTACGAAAGCCTCGGTCTGGTGTTCACAGCCGAACGCCACGGGAACGGGCCGAAGCATGTTGCCGCCAGCCTCGCCGGCGGCAGCGTGCTTGAGATCTATCCCGCAGGCCGGAACGGATCCACGGGAACGCTGCGTCTCGGCTTCGTTCTCTCGACCTGCCACTTTCCGGAAACGAGTCTTCCTCTAGGCCAGCACCTGCTCCGTGACCCCGACGGTCGCGCTGTAAACGTCACGGTCTCCGGCTGACACGTTCGGCCTGTTGGTGGAAAGCTCAGCGTGTCAGAGTAGCGCTGGCTGCTGGTCGAGCTGTTCCCACCGAATTCGGTAACCATACTTGATGGTCTCGTCGCCACGCTGGCGGCGACTGCTCGGCAGATACCAGCTTGCACCTGGCTACATTTCAGTTGCCACGGAGATCAGGACGCCAAGAAGCAGCCCGATCGCGAGGTCGGGTAGGCCAGGCGTATTGCTGCGCCCGGCCCCCCTCAGATGTTCATGGGCCTGGCGGAGCGCCCACGGGCAGATGAAACTGGGCATGTCATCCGCTGACGTCGCCAGTTCTTGGTACCGACGAGTCCGGCCCTCAGATTGACGCTGGAACCCGTCCCGGTTGGGTACCCCGGGTTGCTGCCGTGTGGCGCCCGGCAATAGGGGACGCGGCGTCGCGGGGCCGGGGCACGCACCTCGCCGCGTTGTCGTCGGTCGACACCCAACACCTCCGGTGCCTCCCTCCTCCGCCTCGCGATCTACGTGCCCCAACCTCGCTCCTTGATCCACGCCCCTATTGCCGGGCGCTCTTACGGCCGGTATTTCGGTCAGTGTGCTGGGCTCCACGCCACCATCATCACCGAGCCGTGACCGATCAGCCGTTGTGCGGGGGCTGGTCATACCCGCCGGCCGGCGGCGGCTGCTGGCCATACGGCGCCCCGCCGGCCGGCGGCTGCTGGCCATACGGCGGCGGCGGCTGCTGGCCATACGGGGCCCCGCCGGCCGGCGGCTGCTGGCCATACGGCGGCGGCGGCTGCTGGCCATACGGCGGCGGCTGCTGGCCATACGTGCCCCCGCCGGCCGGTCGGAGGCCGCGGCCGGGGATCGACTCACCGCTGCCGAGTAGACGCAACACCGCGAAGCCGGTCATCGCGGCGGCACCGATCAGGCCGAGGAACAACCCGACCTTCGCACCCGACTTGATCTGCGCAGCGAACAGCGAACTGCCCGCGTCCGGCAGGGTGATCCAGCGGAGCAGGATGAGCAGGACAGCGACGCCGCCGCCGAGAACGAGCGCCAGCGACGGGCCGACCGGGCCGCCGGTGGGCAGCCGCACGTTCCCGAACGTCGCCGCGGCGACGACCCCGGCCACGGCGAGGCAGAGCAGGATGGGGAACCAAGCGATGAACCCCGAGTTCCACCCACTGATGCTCGCGTGGTAACCACCGAAGCTCGCCCCGTACCACGGCAGGAAGCTCGATACGAAGACGACGACACCGGCACCCATGATGCCGACGTCGCCGGTTGCGACGGTACGACCACCGATCTGTGCCACTACAACTCCACTCCTCCGGTAACGCCGGGCCCGATCAGTCGGTCTGCACGCCGAGCCCACTCGCGCCCTCGACCGCCGGCATCGTTCCAGCGGAGCAAGGATCCGAAATCAGGACACCTGCACCACGACCGCAAGATATCAGCTATCCGACACCCTGCCACGCAGGAGCGCTGATCGTGTACCCACGCCGAACACCCATCCCGGTTCCCCTGGTCTGCGCACGGGTCATCCTCGGGCAGCACCGTGACCAGACGGATATCAGTGTCCCCGTTGGTGCCCGCCGACGGCGGGAAATAGCATCAATCACGCACCAGTGCCGGCACCCGGACGGGATGACGTCTGCCATGTCCACCAGCTCTGGTCGTTCATCACCCCCGGGCTCCACCGACACGAACACCGCTGGTCGCTGTCCTTCGTCGGCTGCTCGCTGGTGCTGTTCGCGGCCGGCGGGTCCCTCCTCGTCACCTCGCTGTGTACTTCGCGCTGCTGGACGAGGGTGTCGCCGCGGCTTGTGCCGTTCAGGGTTGTGGACTGTTTGCTGGCTGCGGTGCTGATCGTAGGTGGGGTCGATGGTGCCGAACAGCCGGTCCCAGATGGTGGTGTAGAAGCCCCGGTTGACGTTCGGGTTGGTGTGGTGGAGGGCGTGGAAGGTGGGTAGTGCCACCCAGCGGAACAGCGGTGAGCGTCGCAGCAGGGCGGGGAGGGGGTCAATCCCGAGGTGGGCGAGGGTGCCGAAGGCGAGGTTCACCGCGACGAGGGCCGCCAAGGTCCACACGGATACCGTCCACGCGGTGAGGACGACGGCCCACAGCACGCCGATGCCGGCGACTTCGGCGGGGTGCATTGCGAACAGGGTCGCCGGCCGCGGGTCGGTGAAGCGGTGTTGCACCCGGTGGACGAGCGGGTAGAGCGGGCGCAGGTGGGACAGGCTGTGCAGGAGATAGCCGAGCAGGTCCATCAGCATGACCAGACCGGCCAGTTCCACGACGGTTCCGGGGTGAACGCCGGCGGTGAGGTGTAGATAGCCGTCGCGCCACAGCCACCATCCGCCGACGGTCACGGTGGCGTTCACGACGACGGCGCTTGCGACGAGCGCACGTTCGGTACGGGTCATCCGACCGGGATCGGCTGTCACCCGGGTGTGGGTGGCCAGCTGGACCGCGCGAGCGCCGATCATGATCGACACGCTGGCGAGGGCAGCGTTCAACACCAGTGCCGCGACCGCCGCGGCAACAGGATTCATCCCCGCGACGGCGTCGGCGATGCCCGATCCGAACCGATGGGTCATCCGAGAAGTCTCACCCGTCGTCGTCGAAAATTGAACCTGCCCATCGAGATTGATCCGGACGGCACGACGCGCACCTTGTCGCGGCGGACCGGAGGGATCGTCCACAGTCGCGCGGCCGGGGTAAGCGGAACAGGACGGATCATCAGGCCCGCCGGTAGGTGGAAACCGTCACCGGAACGACGGAAACGACCTACTCCTTCGGCTTGTACAGCCGGATGCACGCCAGCCAGCGGCCCGACCCGTGGACGGGCCGGAAGTCTCCCGGCGAACAGCCAGTACAACACCAGCCCGAGGGAATACAGATCCGTACCCGGACCGAGCACGGCAAAGCGGCAGCCTCCCCCCGCGTCGGGCGCGTCAGGGCCGACAGCAACGTGGGCGCACGTCGGCGGACGGCCGCGCACACCGGAGGCCCGCCGACCCGACCTGACGAACGTCAGCGGACCTCTACGAACATCACAAACGTGACTTTTAATCCGAGGGTCCGTCGTCGAGCTCTGGGACTACCTGTCCGCTGCGCCGGTGCGCCCGCGGGGCATTCCATAACCGGCCTGCCTCGCAGGTCCGCAGGGGGCTCCTGATGTGGCGAATGGCCGTTTCCGTACTGTTCGCGGGGCACGCACTCGGTCCGGAGGCACCAGCTGACCTCCCGGCGCTTGGAAAGGGCAATGTGTCTCGTCCTCAGTGGATTCCCGTCGTCGCACTCGCCGCAGCGGCCGTCGTCGCCGTAGTCGGTTGCACCGGCGCAGCGCCAACCGCAGGCGGCCGCAGCGGCGTATCCCCGCCCTCGTCGTCCCAGCCCGCCTCAGTAAGGGCGCAGGAGGCCGGGACACAGCAGCCAGAGCATGACCCTTCGGCGACGCCAACGCCGACATCTGGCGCCCCAGGTGGTTTTCCCTCGACCGTCCCGGCGCCCGACCCGATTCCCGGAACGTCGGGACCCCCTGCTCCGTCGCCTGCGCAACCCCTTGCCCCAAGGATCCCGCCCGCGTCTGCGCCGCCTACGGTGGCTGGCCCAACACCAGTAGCCCACTCGACGACCCGACCGGCGACCACGCCGCCGGCGGCCCAAGCCACCGTGCCCAACCTGTACGGCGCGACCCGGTCAGAGGCGACGACCATCCTGCATCAGGCCGGGTTTTACAACATCTCGTTCTCCGAAGGATGCAGCACCACCGGACTGCACGACGTAGTCAACAGCCAGACCCCGGTGGCCGGCGTCACGACTGCCGTTACGGCTCCGGTCGGCATGCATATCCATATCCTCAACTGCGCCTCGATAAGCAATGTGGTGGGCTGGCGGATGGATAATGCCGCGGACTATCTCAGGAGGACGGGCTGGACGCCCGTGGCCGGAAACGGCGGTTGTGTGTCGGGTAACAACGGCGTGGTCGCGACGATGAGCCCGCAAGGCGGCTCATTCGCCCGGCCGGGTTCCCAGATACGGCTCGACCCGGGATGCCTCTGACCCCCGTCTGTCGCGTCCCCGATCACGTTCCAGGTCCAGCGCGGACAGATGGGCCGATCCTGGCTGACTACACCGAAAAGCGCGGTTTCCCGCCCTACGATCCAGGCTGGTGGGGATCTGTCAACCGTTATTTCTACGGGCACGAGGAACGCCCAGGCGATCTCCTCGCTCGCCAGGCCGCCGACCGTGCGCAGCGTCAGGACCACGCGGGCCTCGGACGAGAGCACCGGATGACAGGCCGCTGTCGGACACGCCTTTCCAAGATCTTCCAGGCGGCCTGGTGCCACAGACTCCGCGTCGATCGACGCGAGCAGCGTGACGGTGTATCTGATTCTCAGATACACCGATGGCCATGCGAACCATCACGGCTACGGAGGCATCGCGGCATCGCGCCGGATCGGACGGCAAAGGGGCGCCCACGATCTGATTATCGCGGCCCACGCGGCCGAGACCGGACGGATCATCTTCAGCCGCGACGCCAAGGCACGCTTCGCCGATCTTCCAGGCGTCCTCGCGATGGAACCGTAGACGTCCGTCGCGGTCTCCGGACGATCTCGCTCATCGGCGGCGCCGAGGCCTCCGCGTCAGCTCGCCGCATCGTTGGGCGAGCGTCCGCTGATCTCCTTGGTGATCGTTGTGGTGACCGCGGTTAGTCGTCGACCATTCCGTGGGAGGTTTCGGTGCCGCTGCTCTGACCGATCCAGACACTCCCGATGGGGAGGTGCTGCGCTGGTAGATCGTGGGTATCACGTTCTACATGATGACCTAGCAGGCGCAGGCGCAGGCGCAGGCCGCGGTTCTCCAGCGGGCCGCGGCCTGCGCGATCGCCCGCCATAAGGACCGCGATCGCCCGCCCTAAGGACGCAGCCATGAAACCCGACACGATCGTCCTGGTCCACGGTTTCTGGGTGACCCCCCGCAGTTGGGAACAGTGGATCACGTACTACGAGGCCAAGGGATTCCGGGTCCTTGCGCCGGCCTATCCCGGCTTCGAGGTCGAGGTCGAGGCACTCAACGCCGACACCACTCCCATCGAGAAGCTCTCCGTTCCAGCGATCATCGAGTCCCTGGAGAAGCTGATCGACAGCCTGGACAAACCGCCGATCATCATCGGGCACTCCGCGGGCGGCGTCTTCACCCAGATCCTGCTCGACCACGGCTACGGCGCCGCCGGAGTAGCCATCAACTCCGCGCCCACCGAGGGCGTCGCGGTCGTCCCGTTGTCCCAGGTCAAGGCGACATTCCCGGTGCTCAAGAACCCGGCGAACCGGCACAGGGCCGTCGGCTTCACCTACGAGCAATGGCACTACGCCTTCACCAACACCTTCCCCGACGAGCAGGCCCGTGCGCTCTATGACCGCTACGCCATCCCCGCGTCGGGCAACGTCTTCTGGGGCAGCGCCCTGGCCAACATCCACCCCGGCCACACCGATTCCTACGTGAACTACCACAACGACGACCGCGCACCGCTGCTGTTCCTGTCCGGCGAGAACGATCACCTCATGCCACCCAAGATTCAGCAGTCGAACGCCAAGCACTACACGTCCAATACCATCACCGAAGTGAAGGAATATCCCGGCCGGTCGCATCTCATGCCCGCCCAAGAGGGCTGGGAAGAAATAGCCGAGTACACCCTCACCTGGGCACTCGACCATTCCTGACCCGAAGAGAGCACACCATGACCGAAGTCCGGTTCACCCACAGCCGAGACGCTGGCGCGCCTGCGCAAGCCCGCCGACCACGAGATCACCGACAACGGCCGGTTCTTCACAATCCTCACGTTCCTGTCCCTGCTCCCCGCCGGTTGTACGAGATCGTCCTTCGGGAAGGCCGGACGGAGGACATCCTCGGCTACGTCGACGGGGCACTGCTCGCCGACACGTAGCCGGAGCTGGTGCTGCCGGCCCCGATCCGACGCGCCTGGGAGGATCAGGGCCGGCCTGCAATGATCACGGCGTTGCAGCTGGCGGCGGCGGGGTTGTTCTTCAGCCCGCCGGTAGGTGGAAACCGTCACCGGAACGACGGAAACGACCTACTCCTCCGGCTTGTACAGCTCGCCCAGACCTATGCTCAATACCTGGTCACCGCTGGTCGAGGCAAGCAGCTCCGGGTCGAAACCGGCGCCGCTGTAGCAGGCAAGCACCGTGTCCCGGGTGTCGAATCCCTTACCCGCCAGGAGTTCACGGACCCGGCGCAGGCGTTCGACATGCCGGACGCCCATGACCTCACCCCACTTCGCCTCCCCCAGGGACAGCACCCGACGCGGTTCACCCGGGTTCGCGGGCGCGAGCACGGCGACGTCGACGTC
The DNA here is from genome assembly GCF_963555885.1 of Protofrankia sp. Cr2. Taxonomy (NCBI): domain Bacteria; kingdom Bacillati; phylum Actinomycetota; class Actinomycetes; order Frankiales; family Frankiaceae; genus Protofrankia; species Protofrankia sp. Cr2. The sequence goes on along the minus strand of NZ_CAUVXG010000047.1, from coordinate 14,011 downwards.
TATCTGGGTCCTGTGCTCCGGGTCCGCGACGACCCCGGCGCCGACCTCTGCCGGCAGCCCGCCGAAAATTTCAGGAGGTGCCGCGACCGCGAACTCGCGGCAGATCTGTTCGAAGTGCGGCCCGAGGACCTGGGCGGCGAACCGGGACCTGGCATCCTGCCAGACGGCCGCGGCGCGACCGCTCTCCAGCAGCCCCCATCTGGGCCGCATGACCACCTGATAGAAGACGATCAGCGGTTCGGCGATCCGGTAGACCGAACGTCCCTGGCGGAACAGGTCGGCTTCCCTGCGGAGCAGCCCGCAGTCCGCCAACACGTTGAGGTGATGGCCGATGTCCGCGGCCTTGCGACCGATGTAACCGGCGATTCCTCCCCGGGTGTTGTTGCCACCGGCCACCGCCGCGAGAACTGAATGATACAAAGCCGTATCCCGGACGTCGGCATCCTCCTCGAGGAGGTAGCGGGCTTCCCGAAAAAGAGGGGTCGCCGGGTTGAGTACCGTCCGCAGCACCCAGTTGTCGAAGTCGGCCAGGCTCTTCGGAGAGTCGTCGTTGACAAACCTGCGGTAGGCCGGCGTACCGCCGACGACGGCGTGGTGCCGGACGGCCAACGCGGGGTCGTCGATGTTCCAGAAACGAGCGGCCAACGAATAGTCGAACGGGCGTACCACCAGCTCAAGGCTGGCCCGCCCGCGAAGCGGAGCGCTGCCCGCCAGCATTCTTCCCATTACCGACACGGCCGAGCCGCACAGCAGTAGTGAGATGCTGTTCGCCCGCGCCACCGCCCGATCGATCTCCCGCTGGAGAATTGACGGGAGCGCCGGCGACGCCGCGCTCAGATAGGGGAACTCGTCGATGACGACCGGCCCCGGCCTGCTACCAGCCACCGCGAACAGATAGGTGACCGCCTCGTCCCAGCTGACGAAGCGTGGCGGCACGGGCGCTTGCACGTACTCGGCCAGGGTTTCGGCGAAGAGGTGGAGCGATTCCGTCTCGGTCGCCTGGGTGGCTCCAAAGTACATTCCCCCTGTCTCGCGGGCCAGTGCCTCGATCAGGAAAGTCTTCCCCTGGCGACGGCGTCCACTGACCACGCCCAGCCGTGGTTGTCCCCGGTCGCGTGCGGCAAAGGCTGCCAGCTGTTGCCACTCGAAGTCACGATCGAAGATGCGGACAGGTTTGATCATCAATGATCCCAAGAACGAGGAGCGTACTTCGTCGAAGCGTACTCCTCGTTCTTAAGCGCCGATGACGCCAACTTCCGCCCCTCGCACAACGGTCACCGAACACCGCGACGCCGACGGCATCGACACCGAGCAGGTCCTCGACACCGAGCGCCCGTCAACCCGTCAACCCGTCAAGATCAACGACATCAGCGATAAATAGTATGAAATACTACTATTATGGCCTACCAGTTGTGCGCAGTCGCCGCCGCGTCCGCGGCCGTCCAGATCGCCGAGGCCCTGGGCTGCTCCGTCGTGGACCTGCCAGGTGGACTGGTGCTAATCCCCATCACGGACTGGGTACCTGCGGCCTCCACATCCGACCCCGCGCTGGTGGACACCTTCGAATACCTGACGGTCGGACTCCAGGACCTGCTGGTCCTCGCATCGACGGACGGCCCGGTCGCCTACCTGGAAGCTGAAATCTTCGGGGGCCTCGGCACCCAGGCCGCCGCTGTATGGGACGGCAGACACATCGTCACCGGCCCGGTACGCCACGACAACGAAGTCGAGCCGGACGTGCCCGCAACGCTGTGGCCGTTCAACCTTCGTTCTGTGTGGGACGAGCCTCGTCCCCCCGCCCGCCGTTGCGGGTATGGCGGGACTGGGCGCTCGTAGGGGCACTCGTGCCGATCGTGGTGCTCGAAGGAGTTCTGCGGCCGACTCTTCCGTGGCGGACCGCTTGGTTCATCGTCGCTGTCGGGCTGGTACCCACGTTGTTGTGGCGCTGGACCAGACCGCTGCTGATGGTCGCGGTCGTCGCCGACGTCCCAGTCAGACCGGTGCAAACCGGGCAGATGGCCGGCCCAGCACGAGTGGAAGGTTGACATACATTTTCCGCCCGAAAACCGGCGTCTCCTGACGTCGTCCTTCCACTCGTCGCACCGAAGGGAATGCGGATCACGGAGTGGGGCTGGAGTGCGTGCATCGCGAGGTGCGAGGACAGCCGGCCGTCGTCGCGTCCACCGTGTCATATACCGTATTGACGCCGACAACCACCGGGTTGACGTCGTCGCGATCGAGCACCGGGCGGACGTCTACCGACACCGCGGGTAGAAGCAGTAGAAGCGACAGCGGCGTCCACCCCGGTCGGGTCAGGTGTAGACCTCCTCAAGCCATGACCGCAGCGCCTTTTCCGTACCGTGCCCGTCCGCGTCGGGGGCGAACATGTGGACGGCCACGGCGACCGGCGCCCCGAAGGCGTTGCGGCCGAAGACGCGGTACATCGCGTTGTCGGTGCGCAGGCCGAGGAAGTGCGGGGTCAGATAGTCGACGGCGGCGTCCAGCGGGGCGAGGCCGGGCACCGTGACGCGGACCTGGTCGCCTTGCTCGGCGTCGGCGAGCCCGAGGGCGCGGCGCAGCGCAGCGAACCCGTCCGGGATGATCGAGGATGCCGGTGCGTCGACCGCCACGTAGCTCGCCGGACGGCCGCTGAAGTAGCGCAGGTACTGGCCGAGGGTGTGCAGGTAGAAGTCGGTGTGCTTGTCGGCACCGTCGTACTGGTTGTCCCAGTCGTCGACGAACACCCCGCTGTGCACGTACCGGACCCAGGTCGTCCCGCCGTCCCGGGTCTCGACGAGGTGCTCGATCTGGTTGAACCAGCCCTCTGGGCCGTCGGACCGGATGATGAGGTGGTGCGCTGGGTCCCAGGCCAGCACCGTGCTGCCGAACGGCGCGGCCCCGCCGACCCGCGGTTCCGGGGCTTCCATCGGCCACAGCCAACCGGCGTTGCCGGTGGTGACCGCGTCCCAGTACTCCTCGGGCGTGGTCGGGAGCACCGTCTCGCGCTCGATCGCGAATTCCCGCTTGGACTGCTTCGGCGACTCGTTCGACATGGTCAACTCTCCTCGGTCGGACCGGGCCCGGCTGGGCTCGGGTACGGGTACGGGTTGGCGTTCGGATCGGGGTGCGTGTTCGGGTCTGGATGCACGTTCGGGTCTGGATGCACGTTCGGGATCTTCAGGCTGGGGTGCAGGGCGATCATCAGTCGGTGCTTGCGCCCACCCGGCGCCTTCTCGTCGTGGTATCTGGCGACCAGCGCGGTGACCGCCTCGGCCAGTTCCGCCGCGAAGGCGGCCCGGTCGGCGGCGGTGGCGAAGCGGACCTCGCTGTCGACCGCGAACGTCGCCAGCTGTTTGCGAGCCGCCGTGGCACCGGCAAGAAGCTCGCCGATCTCCTTGATCAGGCGGGATGCGAGAGCGAGCATCCACCGGGCTGAGGTCTCGTCCCGAGCGCGGTCAGGGTCCGGGGCGACGTCCGCCAAGGCCGCCGGGGAGATGACGTAGGAGCTCGCGGTGGCCTGCAGTACCCGTTCGGTGCAGTTGCCCTTGCGTCGTTCCTCGACCAGCTCGATGAAGCCGTGCTGTTCCAGTGTGCGCAGGTGGTAGTTGACCTTCTGGCGAGTCAGGCCCGTCTGCGCGGCCAGTGTGGTGGCCGAGCCCGGCTCGGCCAGGGCGGCCAGCAACCGGGCGCGCACCGGGTCGAGCGAGACCTCGGCGGCGGCCGGGTCTTCGATCACTGCGACATCGAGCATGGATTCATAATGGCGTCCGAAAAGAAAATTTGTCAAGGACAATTCTACTGTCGGTACTCCTCGTGGCAGTGGTGCGACCCGGCGACCCGGCGACCCGGCGACCCGCGACGTCGCCGGGGGCCGCGGTCGTCCAGCGCAGTGTGGCTTGTATCACGAAGTGCAGAGTTGCCGGTCAAGAATAAATGCGTACAGTGCAAAGTTGTACTGTGCACTTAACTGAGGAGGCCGCGCCCATGACTGCCGCACCAGCCGAGTTAGGGCTTCGTGAGCGCAAGAAGATCAAGACCCGACGGATGCTGCGGGACGCGGCCGTCCGCCTGGCCGATGAGCGGGGCTACGACGCCGTGACGGTCGACGACATCGCCGAAGCCGCGGAGGTGTCGACCCGGACGTTCTTCAACTACTTCACCTCCAAGGAAGACGCCATCGTCGGCATCGATCAAGAGGAGATCCAGGAGACCGTCTCCGCCCTGGCGAACCGGCCGCCCGACGAATCACCGGTCGCGGCGCTACGAGCGGTGATGGTCGCCCAGTCGATCGACACAGCCCTGCATCGGGACCAGTTACAGGCCAAGATCCGCGTCATCCGTGCGAACCCCGTGCTTATCGGGGCGTTCCACGCCAGCTGGAGCCGCTACGAAGCCGCCCTGGTCGACATCGTGGCCCAGCGCTGCGGGCTCGACTCGGACATGGACGCCTACCCGTCGGTCGTCGTCTCGGCGGCGTTGGCCGTCTCCCGAACGATGAGCCTGCGATGGCGGGACCACCCCGGCGACAGTTCGCTACCCGACCTGGTCTCCGCCGCATTCGACAACCTGGCCGCCGGGCTCACGCCTCCCGCCGCGGGCGAGCCCCCACCGAGAAGGGCCTTTCCGTCATGACCTCGACCATGACCCGACTGAAGTCGCGAATCGGCGCCGGTGCGGCCCCGGCTGCCGCCGGAGTGCCCAGTGGCGGGATGCCTGGTAGCGGGATGCCTGGTAGCGGGATACGCAGTCAGGGCCAGTTGTGGATGGTGCTCGGCGCCCTGATGCTCGGCATGCTGCTCGCGACGCTGGACCAGACGATCGTCTCCACCGCGCTGCCCACGATCGTCGGCGACCTCGGCGGCGCGACCCACCTGTCCTGGATCGTCACGTCCTACCTGCTGGCCTCGACCGTGTCGACCCCGATCTGGGGCAAGCTCGGCGACCTGTACGGCCGGAAGAAGCTGTTCCAGGCAGCGATCGTGATCTTCCTCGTCTCCTCCGCGGTAGCCGGGATGAGCCAGTCCGTGGGCGAGCTCATCGGCTTCCGGGCGCTGCAGGGCATCGGTGGCGGCGGCCTCATCGTCGGAGCGATAACGATCATCGGCGATGTGGTGCCCCCCCGGGAACGAGGCCGGTACCAGGGACTGTTCGGTGCCGCCTTCGGCGTGTCGAGCGTCATCGGGCCGCTGCTCGGCGGTCTGTTCGTCGACCACCTGAGCTGGCGGTGGGTGTTCTACGTCAACCTCCCGGTCGGCGCCGCTGCCCTGATCGTGACAACCGTCGCCATGCCGGCGACCCGGAACCGGGTCAAGCAGGTAATCGACTACCTGGGCATTCTCGTGTTGGCTACCGCCACGACGTCGTTCGTGCTGTTCACCAGCATGGGTGGAACGATCTGGGCCTGGTCGTCGCCGCAAATCATCGGGCTGGCCGTGACGGGCGTTGCACTGACGGTCGTGTTCGTCCTCGTGGAACGCCGTGCCGTCGAACCGATCCTACCGCCGGCGCTGTTCGCTAACCGGGTGTTCTCCGCCGCGAGCGCGATAGGTTTCGTGGTCGGTTTCGTGATGTTCGGTGCCATCACCTTCCTGCCGCTGTACATGCAGGTCGTCAAGGACGTCGAACCAACGCAGTCCGGCTTGGCGCTGTTGCCCGTGATGGGTGGCCTGTTGGTGGCCTCGATCACCGTCGGTCGGCTGGTCAGCCGCTGGGGCAGGTACAAGGTGTTCCCGGTGGTCGGGACCGCGCTGATCTCGATCGGGCTGTTCGCGCTGTCATTCCTCAGCCCAGGCACCTCCACGCTGGCGCAGTCGGTGTCGATGGCCGTGCTGGGAGTCGGTATCGGCGCTGTCCTGCAGGTGCTCGTCATCTCGGTCCAGAACTCCGTCGACCATTCTGACCTCGGCGTCGCCACGTCCGGGGTGACCTTCTTCCGCTCGATCGGCGGATCGTTCGGTGTGGCCGTGTTCGGTGCCGTCTTCGCGAACGCGCTGACCAGCAAGCTGACGGCGCAGCTATCGGGTGGCTCGCCGTCCGGCGGGATCAGCGAGGCGCAGGCCAACCCGCGCGCCGTGGCGCAGTTGCCCCCGGCCCTGCACAACCTGGTCACGCACATCTACTCGGACTCGATCCACGTCGTGTTCCTGGCCGCCGTGCCGATCGCCCTGGTGGCCTTCGCGCTGAGCTGGTTGCTGCCTGAGATCAGGCTGCGGCACACCACCACCACCGAGGCGGCCGACATACCCGCCTAAATGGAATGAGAAAAACGTTTGGGTTCGCACTTCCGGAAGCGGAAAAAATCAACAAACACGCCGTTCTGTATCTTCAACCTCCCCACCTTCGACGTCACGCCACGGGGACGCCGCCGCGAGGAGAGCGGCTCGTTGTCGAATCAGGGAATACTGCGCCCCCCCCCGGAGAAATCGGACTTCTCCAGCGAACGTTGCGTGCCATGCCTGCGGTAGCGCAGCGTCGGGGTGTCGATGAGTACGCCGGCCGCCAGGGCCGAGCCCGCCATCAGTGTGGCGGTGTCTTCGACGCCACGCAGCGCGGACCAGCCGCCGAGGGCGAGCAGCAGGCTTCGATGCCACATCACGCCGGCGGGATGCACGGGCAGCCGATATGCCTCGGGTGAACTGGTCGTCCATGCCGCCGGCAGCGCCCCGCGCTGCAGCACCCCGGTCGACAGCGGCAGGGAATGCGAGCGCAGGGTGCCGTCCGGGAACAGGTCCCGTGCATGACCGACGGCGAACCCCGTCCACGGATGCGCCCCGAGCGCGTCGGTGAGCGTCGCGAGCGCATGGTCCTCCAGTTCATCGTCGGCGTCGAGATTCTGCACCAGCGGTGCGGTGCACATGCCGAGCGCGATGTTGCGCGCGACCGCGGGGCCCTCGCCCGTACCGTGGGCCGCGGTCCGTACCCGGTCATCGGCAGCGGCCCCGCATGCCTTCAACGCATCGAGGACGTCGCCCGGAGGGCCGTCCACCTGCACCCGCCAGGTCCAGTCCCGGTGGCTCTGGCGACGCAGCGACGCCCATGCAGCGGGGATATAGCGGGCATAGGCGGCATGCGCTGCCGTCACCACATCCACCTGCATGTTCGCAGTATGCACCGAAAGAATGCTATCTGTGTGATAGATACCTGTCCCAAGGGGACAAACCGAGGGGACGCATGGACATCACTTCGATCGTCGCGCAGCTCAGTCAGGCGCCGACGGCTGACTCGCGGGAGCTGGACCGCAGATGCGAGTCGGTGGCTTCCACCCTGTTCGACGCAGGCGTGGAACCGCCCTTCGACGTTGCGTCCGCGGACTTCGTAGCGGACCCGTGGCTGATCTGCGCGGACAGGTACTGGCGTCGCCGTTTCCTGCAGGAACCGACCGTGGCGGTCGCGGCCCAGTGCGCCCGGTGGCTCGGTGAACACGCCGCCGGCCCGCACCGTGGCGACATCACCGAGAAATGGTCACTCGGGTATGCCTTCATCACCAAGGAGACCGTCGAGTCGCGCGAGGACCTGACCCTTGCCACCGGTCGGATCATCGAGCGCTTTCAGGGTTCCAGCGACATCTGCTGTTTCGCGACTCTTTACCATGCCGGCAAACTCCGGGCGAACTTCTGGTTCGATGAGCTGTACCAGTTCCTGGACGCATCACTTCTCGCGGTCGCCGCCGACCGGCACCGCCGTGACCCGCTCTTCATCTCACTGCGCGCGTTCGCCGCTTTCGGCAGTCGGACGATCACCACCGAATATGCAACCGAACTCCTCGATCAGGCATGGACGGCATCCCCGAGGTCGCGACACGTCGTCGATGTCTGCTTGAACGCCTTGTGGGCGGCATCACCATTCGACGACCAGGGAGAACAGCTACGGCAGCATGCGGCCGAGGCGGTCGCCGAGTACCCCGACGACCACATCTTCCACTTCCGGCTCGCGACCGGGCAACGCATGTGCGGACGCTACGACGAAGCCCTCAGGAACATCGACTCCGCGCTCCGGCTGCTACCCGCGATCGGCAGCCGCGTGAGCCACAAACTGTTACAGGAACAGTATCTGCACGAACGCGAAATGATCAAAGAAGGTCGCCAGCGAGCCAACTGGGCCAGCGAGCAGCAGGACCGGTGGCGCCAGCAGGAAGAGGCGAACCAAGATCTGCGCCACACGCTGGCGACCTCCGCCGTCCGCGCGATAGAACTCGTCACGATCTTCACCGCGGCCATCGCGTTCACCGTCGGCTCACTCCAGATAACCCTCAGCGGTTCGTTGACGCTACACGACCGCATGTGGCTCCTGGTAACGCTCGGTGCCGGGCTGCTCCTGTTCGCCCTCGTCATCATCGCTGGAACCTGGGTCATCAGCGGCCGACGTAGCGGACGTCGTGGATAGGTGCGAGACCGCGCGGGATGAGCGGCTGGCACCGGCCTTCGACGTGACGGCCCCGCACCGGGGGCGTCAGCGACTCCCACGCCAACCTCACCGTCACTGTGCACGGATAGTCAGAGGTCAGAGGTCAGAGGTCAGGCGTCGGTCACGGGGATGGCACCGGCGGCCATGGTGAAGCGCGGCAGGGCCGCGGCGCCGACAGCCAGCAGCGCGGCGATGCCCATCTGCACGTACTCGACGGTGGCGAAGGCGTGCGGGACGCTGGCCGGCTCCAGGGCCAGGTAGAGCGTGCCGAGCGTGGCCACGCCGAGCGTGAGGCCGCTTTGCTGCAAGGTGATCAATACGCCGCTGCCGATACCGCCAAGGTGCGTGGGGACGTCGGCCAGCACGCTGCGGAACAGCCCGGCGAACAGCATCGACTGCCCGGCGCCGACCAGGGCGAGCGGCGCGGCCATCACCCAGATGCTGACGTGCGGCCACGTGTGGACGAGCACCGTCACCAGCAGGGCCAGTCCGGCAAGCTGGAGGACGGCGCCGGTGGACAGCGCGGCACGGCCCAAGCGAGTGATCAAACGTGGTGCGAACAGGGAGCCCGCCAAGAACAGCAGGGCCATCGGCAGGATCGCCAGGCCACCGTGCAGCGCGTCGGCGTGCAGGCCGTTTTGGACGGTCAACGCGAAGACGAACATGAACGCGCCGAAGCCCATGCTGAAGAACAGGACCATGACCAGGCCGCGCGACATCGACGGCAGCCGCAGCAGGGACGGCGGCAGCAGCGGGACCTCGCCGCGCTGCTCGGCCCGCTTCTCCACCGTGTAGGTGGCGGCGCCGAGGACGACCGCGAGAGCAATCATCAGCCAGGTCCACCACGGCCAGCCCAGGGCGTGGCCCTCGGTCAGCGGGACCAGCAGGGCGGTGAGGGTAGCGGCGAAGAGCATGGTGCCGGGCACGTCGACGCCGACCGGGTGGTGCGAGCGGGTGTCGGGCACGATCCGTGCCGCCACCAGCAGCACGATCAGGCCGATGGGTACGTTGACCAGGAAGATCGGCCGCCACGAGGTGCCGGCGATGTCGGCGCTGACCAGCAGGCCGCCCAGCAGCTGCCCGACGACCGCGGCGATACCCGAGGTCGCGCCGTACAGGGCCAGAGCGCGCGCCTTGCGTTCCCCATCCAGGGTGTGGTGGAAGGTTGCCAACACCTGCGGGATGATCAGGGCGGCGGTGGCGCCCTGCACGATGCGGGCCGCGACCAGGACACCGACGCTGGGGGCGATTCCGCAGGTCAGGGATGCCGCGACGAAGCCCACGAGCGCGCCCAGAAAGACGCGGCGGCGACCGTAACGGTCCCCCAACCGGCCTCCCAGGACCAGCAGGGTCGCGTACGCGACCCCGTACCCGGCAATCACCAGCTCCAGGGACGACGCCGAGGCGTGCAGGGAGGTGCCGATGCTGGGCAGCGCAACGTTGGTGATGAAGAAGTCCATGATCGGCATGAATGCGCCAGCCAGCAGGATGAGCACGCCGACCGGGCGCAGCCCGCCCGCATGGGCCACAGCACGAGGAGGGGGCGCCACGGGCGCCGGCGCGGGCGCGGGGTCCCGGGCGGGAACGGTCGTCGTCATGGCAGCTCCTTCATGTAGTCATGAACTCATAACTATAATGCCATAACGAATATGGCCTCATAACTACTTCCGGGCGCTCTTACGCTGAAGGTGTGACGACCAACCACGTGCAGCAGGCGGACGTGGCACTCGGAGCGACCACGGATCCGCGGTGGGCTGACCTCGCCGACCTCGCGCTGATCATCAGCCGGGAGATCCAGTTCCGCGGCTACACCGACGCGAGGGCCATCTCCCTGTCACCCTCGGAAGCCACGGTGATGCGGTACCTGCAGGGTGAGCCTGCCGCCACGCCCAGCCGCATCGCCGCCGCGACGGGACTGCAGCGCACCAACCTCTCCACCGTCTTGAGGGGGCTCGAGCGCAAGGGTCTCATCGAACGGCACGCCTCCCCGCAGGACGGTCGCGGGGTGACTGTCGACGCGACCGAGCATGGACGCAGCAACTACGCTCTCGTCCGGCGGGAGTGGGCCGCGGCCGTCTCCGCCGCCGCCCGCAACGACACCAGCAACCTCGACGCGGCGCTCACACTGCTCACCGCCGTCAAAGCCGGCTTGGTCGACACACGCCCGCACACCCCGTCATCCCGACCGAAGGCGTGACCCGCGACCCGCTTCGGCGTCGCAACCTCCTATGCCACCATTGCGCGCATAGCACAAGTGCTACCCTTGACGAATGAACGAGGTGGGACTTCGGGAAGTTCGACAGCATGCCAGCGACCTGGTACGCCGCGCCCAGGCCGGCGAACGGTTGACCATCACCGTGGCCGGCCGGCCGGCGGCCGTCCTCGGTCCGGTGAGTCCACGCGCGTGGCGGAGCTGGGGCGATCTCGCAGACGTCTTCGCGCAGCCCGCCGACACCGAGTGGGCCGACGATCGCAACCTGGTCGACGCTTCCCTCGCCGACCCGTGGGAAGCGGAGTGAGTCGCGGCGTCCTCGACACCAGTGTCCTGATCGCGACGGACGTCGAGCCGATCCCCGGCGAGCTGGCGATCAGCATTGTGAGCATCGCGGAACTCCAGTTCGGCGTCCTCGTCGCCAAGACGCCGCAGGCCCGTGCGACCCGCCTCGCCCGCCTCAGCGCGATCCAGCGACGCTTCGACCCGTTGCCTGTCGATGACGCCGTCGCAGACAGCTACGGCAGACTCGCCGCGCGGGTCGTCGACGTCGGCCGCCAGCCGCGCGCCCGAACCATGGACCTGCTGATCGCGGCCACTGCGCACGCCCACGGCGCCAGCGTCTACACCCGTAACGCAGCCGACCTCGTCGGACTCGAGGACTTCCTCTCAATCGTCGCGATCTAGTATCGACCCGTACTTATCGATCCATCCAGGGCCGCAGACGCCGACACGATGATTCTGGCTGGCCACCGCTCGTAGCCGGCCACCCGGTCCGGACCCCGGTCACGCCTTCGCAGGGAAACCGGTCAGGCCCTGGCTGGGAGGATGCCCTGCTCGATCGCGAAGAGCGCGGCCGCACCGCGGGTCGACACACCGATCTTCGTGTAGATGTGCTGCACGTGGTGATCCGCGGTCTTCGCCGAGATCACAAGTCGGTCGGCGACCTGACGGGTGGTGAGGCCGAGGGCGAGCAGCCGGAGCACCTCGGTCTCACGGGCGGTCAGGCCGGCCGGGAGCGGGGGCCGGGCCACGCGCCGGTGACCCGCCGCGGCCAGGACCCGTTCGACCGCCTCCCCGTCGAGGCGGCCGGCGGCACTCATGGCCCGCAGTTCGGCCGCAGCGTCCTCGGGCGCATACGCGGCCCGGTACGGGCGATCCGACGTCATGGCCTGGTAGCAGTCCGCGGCGGCGATAATCCGCTGGGCGTCGTCGAGGTGCGCGCCGCCGAGGCGTCGATGGTAGCCGGACCCGTCGACGCGCTCGTGCGCCCCGCACGCCGCCCCGGCCAGTGTTGCGGTGTACGACACCCGCCGCAGAAGTTGGTCGGTCACGAGCGCGTGGGCCTCGGCCCGGTCCCGCTCGTCGCGCGTGAGTGCTCCGGGCTTGTCCCAGATCGTGTTGGGCACCGCGACCCGACCCAGGTCGTGGAGCAGCGCGGCGGCCTGGGCGGTGGGGCCGCACGCCGCCAGTGCCAGGGCGGCGACAGCCCGGGAGTGGCCGGACGTCCAGGGCGACTTGAGATCGGCGAAGTCCGCGAGGACGAGCAGCGCCTCGTGCGTGGCGGCGTCGCCCAGCGGCGCGCTCGGCGGGGCGACCGCGAGTGCCGCGTCCCAGGAGTCGACCGGCTCGAGCCCATCCCACCAGCCCGCAGCCTCTGCGAGGACGAGATCGGCAAGATCCGGATCGTAGGCCCTGCCACGCCTGTTCTTAATGATCTCAAGCGCCCGCGCGATCCCCTCCACCCGGGCGAGAACCTCAAGCTCTCCGGCGAGTTGGACGATCCGCATCGGCCGGGGAATCGCCACGCCCTTGGACCCGGCCGGCAGACCACGGCCGTTCCACCGCTCGAAGGTCGCGGCCAACGCCGCACGCACGGGCTCGTCGAGGCCGAGGCGAACCGCGAAGACATCGGCGACTTCGCACGCGGCGCGAAAGTTCAGCTCGGCGGCCTTGCGACCACCCGCCAGAACCGAGAACACCGACCGGAACCAGCCCACGCCGGACAGGCCCGGCCCCGCATGGCTGACCATCAGGCGCATGACCTCGAACGGGTTCGCGAAGTCAGCCCGCAGGGCGCGGGCTCGCAGCTCGATCTCGTCACCGAACACCACGGCCATGTCGAAGGCATGGCCGGTACAGCCGAGGAAACGCAGCGTCGAGGCCCACCACGTGATCGCATGTTCCGTCGGATCGGTGCCGGCGGCTGTCGCGAGGCGTTGACCGAGCACGGTGGCCCGCAGCTGGGATCCCGGCGGCTGGCCGAACGCATGATCCTGCGCCACGGCGAGCAGCGCGGCGATCTCCACCAAGGTCACGTCGTCACGCACACCCGCAACTCTAGAGCGCCAAAGAGCGCGCGAGGATCGTCAGAGCGCGCGCCCGGATGCCGCAGTCCCCCGCGTACTAACGAGTTGCCCGAGGGACGCCCGGCGCTCCTCGCCGGCGGGTGCAGCCAGCGGGTGCCGCCGTTGAGTGCCGCCGACACAGGTGCGCTAGCTCCCGCCACGGGTCCGCCCTCGGGTCCGGTATAGCGGTGTGTCAGGATATGCCCTCCGTATCCTGAAATGGAGGTCAACGTGCACATCGTCGGCGAGCTCACCATCGACTACACCACTTTTCGCCGAATCACAATGGCCGGATTCGGCCGCACTGTTTGGCGGGTACGACTTCTCGGCCTTCTTGCTCTCCTCATAGTCGCGGTCTCAGCGTTGGCCGGCAGCTCATTTAGGCACATCGATTTTCTGGCGATCATTGCCGGGTTCATGCTCATCATCATGTACGACGTCATCATCGCCCTCGGCTGGCGACGGGCCTCCACACTCGTCGAACAGCCCTGGCGGTACGAAATCACGGATTCCTCGGTCAACATCCACACCGCCCAGACCGACATCGCTCTGCAGTGGGATGGAATTTCGAAAATTCGTACCGCCCGGCACGCCTGGATTTTCACATTAGGCCGTGCCAGTAGTGCCGTTCCCATCCCACGTGCAGCGTTCTCAGCAGAGAACCAAAAGCAGATCGATAAACTCGCCGAAATCCGCCGAAGCTGAAAGCCCGTGCAGGTCCGTCCGGTCGAACGCGTGACTGCGTTCTTCCGGCGTGTCCGCCCGCCGACCCAACCGAACGTCAGTCAAGATCGCCACGAGTTTGTTGTTAGGCACGCCAATCCGGCCGAAAACCGTACCGTACAACAAACTCGCGCCGATCATCAGCCGAACCTACTCCAGTCACCACCACAGCGCCGGCAACTCCCACCGGCCCTGCTCCCCTCCACCTCAACCCGACTCGGATTTGTAGATCGCGGGGACCGTTCGTGCCCGCGCTCCGCGACATCTACATGTTTCAATCCGACTCGGAATCGTAGATCGTGGGGACCGCGACTACCCGCACGCG